>JAVLUO010000001.1:300000-464380 GCA_031628995.1 Bacillota bacterium LX-D
CTTCCACAGCCTCACGAACACCTTTAGTTACAGCTTTGGAAGTAATGGTGGCCCCAGTTAAAGCTTGAATATTTTCCTTATTTCCCGGGTCTTTTGTAACTTCTAATTGTTCTGCCGTTTTTCCTATAAACTGAGTTTTAAATGGTTCCTTGGCACCCTTATCACCCAAGCCTGGGGTTTCATTCATCTTCAAAACACTATAGTCAATAACTTTACCATCTGCGGTAACTGCCACTAACATTTGAATAGCTCCGCCATAACCTTTGCTTTCGCCAGGTACAACGTAGGCAATTTCTTTTCCACCTTTGATAGCAGCATACCAATCTTTCTTACCATCAACGGGTTTAAAAGTTTCAGCATCTTTAACCAATTCCTGCATGGCTTTATTCTTTGCCTCAATTTGCTTTTGTACTGCAATAGGATTTGTAAAAGCATAGGTTCCAGCAATAATCGCACCTGATACGAAGCAAGCCATAATAAGGTTAAATGCAATCTTTACGATGCTGTCGTTTTTTTCAGCATGTGCATCAGACATCTTCTCTACCCCCTTGCCCCAAATCTTGCAGGTTTGATAAAGCGGTCAATAAGAGGTGTTACACAGTTCATTAAGAGAATGGAGTAACAAACACCTTCCGGATAACCGCCTAAAAGTCTAATTAGAGTTGTAATAGTACCAGCGCCCACTGCAAAAATAATCTGACCTTTAGTTGTGATCGGAACAGTAACCATATCAGTTGCCATAAAGAAAGCACCGATAACTAAACCACCAGCCATCATATGGAAAATCGGGTCACCGGTAAAGAGGCCATTGGCACCACCAAAGGCCCAGGTTAAGATCCCTACTGTACCAATCATACAAACAGGAACTTGCCATTTGATATAGCCTTTGTAAATTAGATAAATTCCGCCTAGAACTAATAAAATAGTTGAAGTTTCACCTAAACTACCGTTACGAGTACCTAAAAACAGAGCTTTATACAATTCAGGTTGGCTGCCAAAAACTTGGATTAACTGATCGTAGCCATGTTGTTTTAAAATGTTTAATGGTGTAGCTGTTGTTAAAGCATCAACTTTACTTAATGGATTTACTGTCCAAGTTGTCATAGCTACAGGCCAGGATGCCATTAAGGCTGCCCTGCCAATATGTGCTGGGTTAAAGATATTAAAGCCCAATCCACCCATAGTATGCTTCGCTATGGCAATGGCAAAAGCAGCACCAAGTGCTGTCATATAAAATGGAATAGCCGGGGGCAGACACATTGCTAACAACAAACCGGTTAAGCAAGCACTTCCATCATTAATAGTAACTTCTTTTTTCTGCCATTTTTGAATTATAAATTCAGTTAACACAGCAGATGCAATACTCACTAGAACTGTAACTAATGCAGGTAATCCAAAATAGAATATCCCAAATAGGGCTGCTGGGGCAACGGCTAGGTTAACATTCCACATAATTTTAGGGATAGATTCCTGAGAACGAATATGTGGTGATGGTGAAACAGTTAAAAGATTTCCTCCCAAACTTGTTTGTCCATTCATTTGTATCACCTCCTACTTATTTTGCAGCTTTTGCTGCAGCAGCATTTTGGTATTTTAAGAGCTTAACATAATGAACAATATTACGTTTGGCGGGACAAGCATATACGCAAGTACCACATTCGGCACAATCTAAAAGATTATACTCTTCTTTTGCTTCCCGGAATAAGTTGCGCTGTCCTAATATGCTAAACATGTTTGGAACAAGACCCATTGGGCAAGCATCTACACATTTACCGCAGCGAATACATGGTGATTCTTTACCGGAGTTAACTTCGCTTGGGCTCAAAACTAAGATTCCAGAAACCCCTTTAATAACTGAAACATCCAGTGTATGTTGAGCCATACCCATCATTGGCCCGCCCATAACAATTTTTTCCGGTGTTTCTTTTAAACCTCCGCAAAGTTCAACAGCTTCTGCAAAGGTAGTACCGATTCTCAGCAATAAGTTTTTAGGCTGATTTACTGCTAAACCTGTAACAGTGGTAACTCTCTCAATCAGAGGAATGCCCTTAGTTACAGCATCACATATTGCAACTGCTGTACCGACGTTTTGTACAACTACACCTACATCCATCGGTAGGCCGCCTGAAGGTACCTCGCGGTTTACAATCATTTTTATGAGCATTTTTTCAGCACCCTGCGGGTACTTAGTTGGCAATGAAACTACTTCTACGTTTGAATTAGCAAATGCTTTTTTCATTGCTTCAATAGCATCTGGCTTATTTGCTTCGATGCCAACATAACCTTTATTTACCCCTAGTATTTTCATTGCAATCTGTACACCAGTAACCATGCGGTCAGCGTACTCTAACATAACCCTGTGGTCTGCAGTTAAATAAGGCTCACATTCAGCACCATTGATAATAAGACAATCAATCTTTTTGTCTTTTGGCGGTGCTAATTTTACATGTGTAGGGAAAGTAGCTCCACCCATTCCAACAATACCGGCTTGATGAACAATTTCCCGCAACTCATCAGCATTTAATTTCTGCCAATCGCGCTTTAGAGGTAACCCCTCTACCCACTCATCGAGGCCATCGCTTTCGATAACAATAGATAAGCATTTTCCTGAAACAGAGTGGGGATATTCAGCTATATCTACTACAGTACCCGAAATGGATGCATGAACAGGACTAGAAACAAATGCATCACTTGAAGCAATCAGCTGTCCTTTTTTAACTACATCACCTTTCTTAACAACCGGCGTACAAGGTGCGCCGATATGTTGGCTTACAGGGATGATAACCTTCTTGGGCAGCGGCGCTACTTCAATCGGTTTGCTAGCTGAATAGCTTTTTCGGTCGTTAGGGTGTACACCACCTCGAAAACTATTGGGCATATTTTCACACCTCTCCTCATTTAAATTTAAAAACAGCGGTTCGTCCTAAATAAAACGGATAACATGGCAAACTTTAGGGCAAAATACGGGTAATGACAGGTTGCATCTTATTATTGTCTTGGACATTTTTATCAAAAATTTTGATATAAATTATTGACAGAGCAAAAGTTAGCAACCCACCACCAACTTGGAAGTATATTGCCGGATGGTTCAATTTATTGGCCAGCCAGCCGCCGGCTATAACTCCTAAAAACATAGCAATCAGCGGCAAAATATACACAATAAACGCAGCCTTTAACATATTGGTTTCTTTAATTTCAAAAGCAATACGTTGACCCGGCTTCGCTCCAACCGGATTTTGTGCATCTAAAAGCATTGCCGTATTACCGGGACATGCACCGCAATTTTCACAATCATTATGCCTAGTGGCTCTAATCTTAGCTAAATTGCCTTCAATAGCAACAACAACGCCTTCTTTTTCTGATTTCATACTTCAACCCTGCTTTCTACAGACACATCTAATAATATTACTTTATTAACTAGTAAATTCGTTATTGTATTATAGCAAATTTTAAGAAAAGCCTTTTTGTCGATTAGGACAGTAATTAGCAAGAATATGTCTAATTTGCAATATAATGTCGTGTTTTTTATTTTTTGTGCCTGTTAATATTTTTCAAGCTGATCTAAAATCAAGAATTCTTTCCTCGGTTACGATAAATTGCATCTGTTTGTCATGGCTTTCAGGAAAAACTCGCTGAACAATTTGCAGCTCAAAAGCTAAAGCAAGAATAGTAGTATCTGTCCTAAGTTGAGGAATAAAGCGATCGTAGTAACCAGCCCCGTAACCTAAACGGTAGCCTTGCCCATCGAAAGCAACTCCGGGCACAATTAATAAGTCAATTTCCTGAGGATCAACAAAATGAAAAGCCTCTTTTTTAGGTTCAAGAATACCATAAGCCCCTTCTTCTAAATCCCCCGGATAATTCCTAAGCTCTGTAGGAATCAAGGCGATATTTTGCATATCGCTAACCGGAATAACCACTTTTTTACCTTCTGTCATTGCGTGCTTAATTAATAAGGTTGTATCAACTTCATTACGAAATGCAAGATATAGCATTATAGTTTTTGCCTTTTGATATTCTTCAAGAGCAATAACCTTATTAATAATTAAAGAACTTTTCTCAGCTACAACTTCTGGGACTAATTCTTTTCTTTTGGTCAGCACCTCCTGCCTAAGGTTCTTTTTCATAGTTTTAAACACCTCCTTATCCATTTTTATTAGATTATCATATTAAGATAAATATAATAATATGCATAGATAGATTAGATTAGCGTATATATCATATATAGTTTACTTTATATAACTATAGTAGGGATAGCAGTAAAGTCTTCCAATGCCCCAAAATATTCTCCAGTTAAATCCCTGCCTTGATTATCAAAAGCTTTAGATGGCAGAAGAATTAAATCGCATATGTCTTTCTTTTCCTTGGGCAGACATTGCCATTGCTTTTTAAAGTCATCTACCGTTAGTAAGCCTGCTACAAAAATTGAACCTCCAAAGAAATTATTTTTAACCGGTATTATTTCTGGAGCAACCTCAGTGCAAAGCTTTTTTAAGGCTGCTTTCAGCACTTGAAAGCCTGCCTGAGAAGCCATAAGCAATGGATAATGAGCTCGGTTAATATTAATTTGCTTTAGAATATCTTGTACTTCTTCAACACTTAAATCATAATCCATTACAATACCTGAAGTTTCATCTGCAGCTTTTGGCAGACGAAGAAATTTTATTTCATTACCCCTTTGGATTTCTAACTGAGGGGACTCTAAAGCAGCTATTTTGCGAAAAGCATCAACTCTCGAAAAAACTGGGCTTTCGTTAACTCGGCAAATGATATCTCCTTCCTGAAGCCCTGCTTGAGCCCCAGGAGAAAATTTAATAATCCCTGCTATTTCAGGAACTAAATCCTTTAAAAGAGGAGGTTCTAAAGTTAAAGGAACTGATACCTGTTTTCTCAAGTCTAATACAAAGTCCGTAAGTTCTTCCCATAATCCACTGGGTACTTGCAGCTCTCGAGGTGCATACTTGCTGTAGCCCGGCAAAAATATACGTACGGTTTTAGCATTCCATCTATCTAAGGATCGAATTGTTTGTTCAATGTCCTCCCAACCTACCAGCCAGGGCATCGCCACTAGACTGCCATGGTATGGCAATCCGGCTGCAGCTAAATTTTCCAGTATATCGGAATCTAACGAACAACTTTTTCCCATTAACCTTTCACGGCCCTTAGGGGTAATACTGTTAATTGAAAGGTACAATTCCATCAGCCCCAATTGTTCTAAATGCTGAATTTTATCCTTTGTCAACAACTTGCCATTAGTTGTAATTTGAATTGGAGTTTTAGGAAATTTATTGCGTAAATACTCTAAATATTCTAATAAATCTGGATATAAAAAAGGTTCTCCTTCGCAAATCCTTGTAGCAGACTCCCCAATAATAATTTTTCGGAAAGGATCAAGATATTCCGCAGCTTCTCTAAGGCTTTCCATGTTTTGTTCAGTAACAGAGTAAGCCTGAACCCCATCAGGATTTTGACGATGGCTGCAAAAAATACAGCTGGCATTGCATTTGGAAGTAATTGCTAAAATATTGTCTTCCTGGGCAGTTTGAAGTAATAAATGTTTTGGCGCTTCCAACTTTAAGCCATCCTTTCTTCTAGCGAAATATCTTAAAATTACAAAAGAATATCGTCTACTTTGGTGCTTTTGCACATTACCCACAAAAAGCATTATTAAGTGTGGATAACTTTTTTCCACATAAAAAACCCTTTGTGCTACAAGTTATCAACAGTTTTATCCACATTATCCACAAGCCTTGTTTCCACAAATTAATAACTATTCTGTGCATAACTTTTCCACTTTTTCTGGAAAACATTTAACAGTTGCACCTAATTAGTTAAATAGTGGCAAATTAGGTACAGCATTTAAATCTAAGCCGGATGTTTCGCCGCGCAAATATTGAAAATATGCGGCGCAGCCAATCATTGCAGCATTATCTGTACAATACACTAGTTCAGGGAAAATAATTTTTATACCCTTAGGCTGCCCTTTAGCAAACAGCTCCTCTCTTAGCCGACTGTTTGCAGCAACACCTCCGGCCAAGGTTAAGGTTTTAACACCTAACTGTTCGGCAGCAGCTAAACTTTTAGTTACTAAAACTTCTACAACTGCCTCTTGAAAACTAGCTGCCACATCTGGCACATTTACTTCCTGACCATTTTGCTTTAATCTATTTAAATAATTTAAAACACTAGATTTTAAACCACTAAAGCTGAAATCGAAGCTTCCCTCTTCCAGCCATGCCCGAGGGAAATCAATTGCCCTGGGATTCCCCTGAAGAGCTGTTTTTTCAATGGCAGGGCCCCCTGGATATCCTAAATGGAGTGCTCGTGCAATTTTATCAAAAGCCTCTCCTGCGGCATCGTCTCTAGTGGAGCCCAAAAGTTTTAATCGTCCATGTTCCTGCCAGTGTACCAAATTCGTATGTCCACCGGACACAACCAAACAAGCTACAGGCAATTCAAGATGAGGTTCAGTTAAAAAGTTGGCATATATATGCCCAGCTATATGATGCACTCCAATAAGAGGTTTATGCAAAGCATAAGCAATTGCTTTAGCAGTTGAAACTCCAACTAAGAGAGCTCCAACTAATCCTGGTCCATAAGTAACTGCTACCGCATCTAGATCGGCAAGATCCAAATTAGCTTGACGTAGTGCCTCATGCACTACTCCAATAATATTTTCCAGGTGCTTCCTAGAAGCAATTTCTGGAACTACACCGCCAAATTTTTGATGAGTAGCTATCTGTGAAGAAATAATGTTTGACTTGACTTCAACTCCATTGCAAACTACTGCTACTGAAGTCTCATCGCAAGATGTTTCTACCCCCAATATTACAATATCTTTTTTCATTCCTACACCTCTATCACTAATTTAACAAACTTATCCACTAATTAGAACAGGATAAAACATCGACTTCTATAAAAAAAAACGCATTTGTCAAGTTTTATATTGATTAAAATATTAAAAATCCAGCTTTACTTTTCTTCGGCAATATAGTTAAATTAAAGAAAAAGATACTTTAGGAGGATATTAATGAAAAAATTTCTTTTTGGAACTACAGCTGCACTTGTGATTTCTTCTCTTTGTTTACCTGTTACAGCAAGTACGCCTCTTAAATTATTTTTCAATGGTAAAGCATCTTCCATAAACGCAGTCATGATTAATGGCTCCGCTTACGTGCCTGTTCGCTACGTATCAGAAAATTTAGGGGCCAAAGTTACATATATAAATGGTACTATCAATATTACCTCTAAAGATGCTGCAGCAACTTCGGGTAATGTGTTAACCTTTAGTAAAGATGAGCTCAGTAAAATGCGCATCTTAAGAGTAGGTGAAAAGCTAGAAATCAATGACCTTAAATATAGTGTTTTAGCACTTGTTCACGAACAGAAAAAGGGAGTTGACTACGACAAAATTATCTACTGCGAAGAAACAACTGGGATAGTCGGCAACTTTGGCGAACTTCCCTCTTTTGCTATTCAAATTAATGGAAAAATAACTAAACTAACTGACTACTCATTTTCTGCTGAACAGGATACTAAAGATTACAAAAGGGTCTATTCCTATAGCTTTCCCCACAAAGGAGAAATTCAATGTATTTACTACTTTGTAAATGGCTTTCAAAAATCTAAAACTCCCATTGGACGTTGGATACCCTAAGAAAAAGCCTCAGCATAAGCTGAGGCTTTTACAGGTTAAATAAATCCTTCCACATAATCAGCGCATCTTCCTTTGTATCGGAATAATACCCTTTTCGGATGCCCACAGGAGCAAAGCCCATACTTTGGTATAGCTTTCGTGCTATAGTATTGGAGATGCGCACTTCTAAAGTAATCCGCTCAGCGCCTAACCGCATAGCCTCCGTAAACAAGTTAGTCAATAGTGCTCTCCCAATTTTTTGACCGCGAAAATCAGAGTGTACTGCAATATTCGTAATATGTGCTTCATCAAAGATAATCCACATTCCCGAGTAGCCTACTACTCTTCCTTGATAGGTACATACATAGTAATAAGCTAAGTCATTATCCCTCAATTCACCTAGAAAGGAGGCTTCTGACCAAGGAGTAGGAAAGGAAACCTGCTCTGTTTCTAAAACACCGGGAATATGCTGCTCTTTCATAGGTACAATTTCAAATTCCAACAGAGCCACCATCCGGCTGAGGATTTTTCTTTTTCCAGTTAACTTCTGCTTCCGAAGCTCTAATATAAATTGGTTCCAAAGTAAAAGTGTCTGCTATTTCCCCAGCTTGTAGTTTTTTTAAGCCTAAATCGGCAATTTGACTAGCACGGCATAAGGAATTAGTTGCAGCAGTAAACCTAGCTTGTGGGTATTTCTCCTGCAAAAAATTACCATAAATAGGAACGCCATCCCCTAAAAAAGTGACTTGTTCCTGCTTCTTCTGCAGTATGGACAGCAGCCCTTCAGGCGAAATCGCTAAATATTCACTAATGCGCTGTAAATCGTCACTTTCCCAACGATAAAGAGCCGTATATACTTCATTCTTTCCGGCGTTTAAAATAGGGCAAATTAAACCTTCCTGATTTCCTAAATTAGCTGCTAAACCATCTAAAGTTGAGATTGCCAAAAGAGGCTTTTGTTCAACGTATGCTAATGCCTTCATCGTCGCCAAACCAATCCTCAAACCTGTAAAAGAACCCGGCCCTGCCGCTACAGCAAATCCATCTAGATCTTTCAGGCTAAGCTGAGCTTCCTCTAACATCCAAGCAAGCATAGGCATTAAGCGTTCTGAATGATTTTTTTTAATATTAAAAGTAACTTCCGCTAATAATCGTCCTTCCTCAACCAAAGCAACGCTGCCCACATTAGTGGCACTATCAAGTCCTAACACTCGCACTTAGCCTTCAACTCCCCTACTAGTACCCTGAAGCGTTCTGAATTTATTGGTGTAAATTTGATTAGTCTTTCATCTTCTTTTTCCCCAGGCAGAAGTTCTACCTGCAAATAAGCATTTGGCAATAAGGAGCTGACTTTTTCAGCCCATTCAATTAGGCATACTCCATCACCTTCAATAAATTCCTCTAAGCCTAGTTCATTAAGTTCCCCACTACTTTCGATTCGGTATGCATCTATATGATACACGGGTATTTTACCCTGGTACTGATGTAAAATTGTGAAAGTAGGGCTGGTTACCTGACTCGTAACACCTAATCCAGCACATACCCCTTGGGTAAATGTTGTTTTACCCGCTCCTAACCCTCCTTCTAAACGCAAACAGTCTCCCGGCTGTAGTAATCCGCTTAGTTTAGAGCCTATCTCTTTAGTATCCTTAGCACTTTGTGCCCGTATTGCTAACATATCTCTCACTTCCTAAATAAACAAAAACTAGTAAACATCGTTTAAATATTATTCGCTTTTATAATATAACTCCTTTATCCCTTTAATAAACTTTGCCTATAATTATAATAATCATCGTAAATTGTCAAATAAAAAAGCTCTCGAAAAGAGCTTATAAACAAATTTAAACTTAATTTAATATTTCTCCCGCTTTTGCTAACAAATGCTCTAAATCAATTGGTTTAAAGAAGCATTCCACAGCGCCTAATTTAAATAGCTCTTTCATCTTTTGAGCATCAGTGTAAGCTGTCATCATAATTACAGGTAAATTAGGATTTATTTCCCGAATATTGGCAAGAGCTTCGTCCCCATCCATTACGGGCATTTTAACATCCATAATAACCAAATCGGGTTTTTCTTGTTGCGTTATTTCTACAGCTTCCCTACCATTACTAGCAGTGGTTATTACATAACCTTCTTCTTGCAAAAATAATTTCAAAAGCTGTCGTACCCCTTTCTGGTCATCAACAACCAAAATATGGTGCTGAGCCATGATAACCCTCCCCAACGGAACTTTTATAGTCAAAAAATCTCAAACCATGTACAATTCTAGCACAAATTGTAAATGCTGTAAACTTGTTTTCCAGCAATTAGGACAAATTCTACTTTAACATTTAGATCTAAAATGGAGCCTTCGGTTACAATTAAATCAGCATTTTTCCCTGGCTCAATACTTCCCAGCTGTTTTTCCAAACCGAGAATTTGCGCAGCCTTAATAGTAATAGCCTCAAGAGCTCCTGTAGTCGATAACCCAGCTTTAGCCGCCAATGCCGCAGATAAAGATAAATACTCAATGGGAACTACAGGGTGGTCTGTCATTAAAGCAACTGTTAAACCCTTTTGAGCCAAAATCCCCGCTGTTTCTAAAGTACGTTCTTTCAATTCAACCTTAGCCCTATTTATTAATACAGGGCCTACCACAAGGGGTACATTTTTTTTAGCTAACATATCGGCAATAAGGTGGCCTTCCGTACAATGTTCAACAACTATCTGCACTCCAAATTCTTCAGCAATTCTAATAGCTGTTAGAATATCGTCAGCCCGATGGGCATGGGCACGTATGGGGATTTTTCCCTCAAGAACTAAGCCTAAAGCCTCTAATTTTAAATTTCTATCTGCGTTTACTCCTTTTTTCAAATAATTCTCAGCAGCAACTAAATTTTCCCTTAATAAAGCAGCATTAGCCATTCTAGTTACAGGCATCTTTTTTTGTTCCCCATAATTTCTTTTAGGGTTTTCTCCGAAAGCAACTTTCAGTCCGGCAGGGTTTCTAACCAGCATTTGTTCAACTGAAGAACCACAAGTATGTAGGACAGCACCTAGACCTCCAATTATATTAGCGCTTCCCGGCAAGCAGCACACCGTTGTAACCCCGGCTTTTAAAGCATCTTGGAAACCTATATCCATTGGATTAATACCGTCAATGGCTCGTAAATGAGGAGTAATTGGTTCGCTTTCTTCGTTAGCGTCGTCGCCTTCGTACTGGTATATCTCTTCAATAATTCCAACGTGACAATGGGCATCTATTAACCCAGGATAAATATTTTTCCCAGCTACATCTACAACCTTTGCTTCTGCTGGAATTCCAATTTCCCGTCCTCCAACTGCCAATATTTCCTTATTCTTTATTAAAATACGCCCTTCCTTATATATGGGCCCTGCCATTGTATATATACAGCCGTTAATTAAAGCAAGCATAATTAAAACCTCACTTAAGCTTGTTTAGGATCTACAACACCGCTCATTCTTGTTACGCTTAGACCCTTTCTTTCTAACGCCTCAATAACTTTATTAATCCCAATTGAATCGCTAGCCATATGCCCTGCCACAATAACATTGCCAATGTTTTGTTCCCTTACAGCCCTAAGGACATCCTCAGGCATATGCATAACTACCAAAGTCCCTATTCCCGCTTCAAAATAAGCTTTAGCTACATTTTTTCCTCCACCTGTCCCGCCAGCCATGGTAACAAAGATTTTACCTGCATAACTTTCTTCAGAGCCTACCCTAATTTTTGGTTTAGCTAGGGTTAACTTGTACTCAGGAATTTCATTTAGGGCATTGATGATATCTTTTAATTTAGTTTTCTGGTTAGTACTAAATTTTTTATCTAAAAAATCCTGGACTGTTTTTTCAGCCAGTATATCAGCCGGCGTATGGATTCCGATAAAAGGCATTTTTAATAATTTTGCTGCCGAAACTGCTCGATCATAGTTGCCTACGTGGTGACCCCTATCCACTTCACCCATCCGCTCTTCCAGGGCCTTTTGTGCTTTATTAATAGGTACTCCCGCTTTAACCATTCGGTCAATTTGATTGTTCATGACTTTATATAGGTTAACCATAGGTTCCCCACCCTTGGGATGATGGGTAATAACGGCATCATAACCTAACTCTTTGGCAATGAGCATTTCCGTTCCTTCCACATCCACTCCAAAAAGAACCCTCTTAATATTATCTCCGTCCACAATTACTCCCGAATCCTCAGGCACTTCTGTTAACCCGCTGGCTCTAAGGGCAATGTTTAAAATTTCCTGTGCATTCATATTGATTTTCTCCTCCTTACTAGATTTTGATTAATCTTATTATGTATCTAACCTTGACAGGCCAGAATAAGTGCTTTAAACAATTCTAACTGCAAAGGATTTTTTTCCCACATACATTCCGGATGCCACTGAACTCCCATCTGAAAATTAGCTGTCTTAGACTCTATAGCTTCTATTATACCATCTTGTGCCAGTGCACTAACCATAAATTCTTCTCCTAAATTCTGTACAGCTTGATGATGAAAACTATTTACCCGAGTCTTGGCTAATCCCGTAAAAATACTAGACAATTTTGTATGGGCTAAAATATGAATTTCATGAGTTGGATACCATTTAGGGGCTTCTTGACTATGTTTTAAAGACTTTGGGCATTGGCTATTAAGGTCTTGCCAAATGGTTCCTCCCCCAATAATATTTAATACTTGCATTCCCCGGCAAATGGCCAAAATTGGTTTACCCTGATCTAGAAAATATTTAGTTAAAAGTAGCTCAAAGTTATCTCTTTCCGGCGTAATTTGACCCATACCGGGCTCCGGTTCCTGACCCATGTACACAGGGTCTACATCTCCCCCTCCCGTTAGAATCAATCCCTGAAGTAGGTCAGCATAGAAACTGATCCTATGTGTTTTTTCTGTAACAGGAAGCAATATGGGCAAGCCTCCTGCCTTTTCTACACCTTGGCTATAGTATTGGGTTACTGTGAAACGATCCAGCTCCGTACTGCAGGTAATGCCAATAAGCGGCAGCATATTAGCCCCCCCTTAAAAAGGAAATAAAAAAACGCCTTTAAACTTCCAGGCGCCGTCGATTAGATTTCTGTTAATCCTAAACTTACTTCAAGAGCTTTATTTACTTTTTCCATTATTTCATCATCTAAGAAAGTGACCTTTTGCTTTAGCCTGCTTTTATCAATGGTTCTGACCTGCTCAGTTAAAATAACTGAATCTTTTTCCAAACCGCTTTTTTCTGCGCTAATTTCCACATGGGTCGGCAGCTTAGATTTAAAAATTTGTGAAGTAATAGCTACAACAATAGTTGTAGGACTGTATTGGTTACCAATATCATTTTGAATAATTAGCACAGGACGTACCCCACCTTGTTCAGAACCTATAACCGGATTTAATTGGGCAAAAAATATGTCTCCACGTCGTACATGCATACTATTTACACTCCGCTAATTTTTCATCATAGTAAGCCTGTACTTCATTTTCAATTTCATAACTTTCTTTCGCTAAAGCTAAATTTATTTGTGCCATCTCTTGGTAACCCTTTTTCATTTGTTCTCTGATAGTACGACGCTTCCGTTCTGAAATATAAAGCCGCATGGCTTCACGAATAAATTCACTACGGTTGCGTTTCTCCATTGAAGCTAACCCGTCTACTTCTTCTAATAAACTTTCCGGTATACTAATCATAATTCTTTTAACACCTGACAAGGACAGCACCTCCTGAAGAAACCTTACCTCAAAGGTTATTCTATGAGATTAATAGTTAATCAATACCAAAATTCATAAAACTAATTTATATTTTAAAAAAAAATTATTTTATAAAGAAAACTTAATATTGTATAGCATAGCTCAATACTAACTTTAAATACCAAAATAGCCTTCAGCAAATATTGCTAAACAATATGGACACAAGATATACTTTATTATAGCTATTCCAATCTAAAAAAGCAAGTTTAAATGTATTTACGAGGTACACGCTGCCTAATCATACATACTAATTCATAATTGATAGTTCCAATTAGCTTCGCCAATTCCTCTGCTGAAATAACTTCCTCCCCTTGTTTACCTAGCAATACTACTTCATCACCTTCAGCAACTCCGGGTATGTCAGAAACATCTAGCATTAATTGATCCATGCATACTCTGCCCACAACAGGAACTCTTCTGCCTTTAACTAAGGCTACTCCACGATTAGATAGAAGCCTGGTATAGCCATCTGCGTAGCCAATAGGTATGGTAGCAATTGCTGCAGCCTTATCCGTTGTATAGGTACAACCATAGCTAATGCTGCTGCCTTTGGCAACCTGTTTTAAATAGACAATCTTTGCTTTTAAGGCCATAGCAGGCTGCAGCTTAATTTTATCCTTCCTTACTTGATCCGACGGATAAAGACCATACAGTATAATGCCCGGTCTAACTAAATCAAAGTGAGCTTCCGGTAAATCAACAATGGTTCCACTGTTGGCCGCATGTTTAAGGGGAATTTCCAAGCCAGAACGCTGTAAATTGTCACAAACCCAGGTAAATTTATCCAACTGTTGGTAGCTATAGGTCTTATCCTCTGCATCAGCATTGGCTAAATGGGTGAAGATTCCTTCGATGATTAGATTAGGCAGCTTAGCAATTTTTAATGCTGTTTTAATGGTTTCCTGGCTAATAGGAAAACCAATTCGCCCCATACCTGTATCTATTTTTATATGTATTTTTACCTGCTTATTGAGAGCTAGGGCAGCTTGACTTAAATTTTTTGCTTGCTCATAACTAAAAACTGTTTGGGTAACTTCTGCTTTAATCAAAGCAGGGTAATCTTCTGTACTAGTATAGCCTAAGATTAGAATAGGCTTATCTATATTATTGCGGCGTAATTCTAAAGCCTCTGCCAAAACGGCTACCCCAAAATAATTAACCTGATTTTGCAATACTTCAGCTACTTGGACAGCTCCATGTCCATAGGCATTAGCTTTAACAATAGCCATAACTTTAGTATTTATTGGAATATTACTTTTAATCTGCTGCAGATTATGAGCAACTGCGCTTAGATCTATTTCTGCCCAAACCTTTCTCATAACATGACCCCCAATATTTCATGTAATCCTAATTTATTAAAGGATTCTCCTCAATTTAGGTAAACTCGTTTCATTATCTACTGTTGCTGTTTCCATTTCTTTTAAAGCCATAGGAAGATAAGTCAATAAATCTCCAGCTGTCAAGGCTCTCTGCCCAAACGCTTCAGCTCCAAAATCGCCGGATAAACCATGTAAATACACAGCGCAAACACTTGCTTCCAGTGGTTCCATTCCTTGAGCAAGGAAACTTCCAATCATGCCAGCTAAAACATCTCCGCTGCCTGCTGTACCCATTCCCGCATTTCCAGTCACATTAACGTAGAGTATTCCTTTTGGAGATGCAATAATTGTTTTAGCCCCTTTTAACACAACAACTGCGTTGTATTTTTGGGCACATTCTAAAGCAATGTTTGGCCTAGCCTTCTGTATTCCCTCAATGCTTTTTCCTAATAGATGAGCCATCTCCCCTGGATGAGGTGTTAATACAATAGGTACCCTCACTTTAGATACTAGTTCCTCTTGGTTATTTATAGCCCAAAGAGCGTCAGCATCAATCACTATCGGTTTAACTGCCTTCGTTAAGAAATCTCTCACAAGGCTTAGAGTACTGTCGTGTCTCGAAATACCCGGCCCTAAAACAATAGAATCAACTTGCTCACTTATGTTTAGTAACTCCGGAAGAGCCTCTAGGGAAAGAGATTTAGCATCTGTTTCTGGCAGTGGTTTAGTCATAACCTCCGTAGTTTTTACTTCCATAATGTGATTAAGTGAACGAGGAAAAGCAATAGTAGCTTTTCCACATCCAGTCCGAAGTGCAGCATTACCGGATAAAGCAACTGCACCCGTCATGCCTTCAGAAGCTCCAATTACTAGCACATGGCCGAAAGTACCCTTATGGCCTGAAGGCTCTCGCTTTGGCAGTAATTTAACTATTAATTCACGAGTTATCACATATCGGTTAATTGGAACTTTGTCCACAAGAATTTTAGGAAATGAAATGTCCCCTAGCCAAAGTTCTCCTACAAAGGAGGCAGCAGGATCCAAATATAAGCCTATCTTAGGCAGCCCGAAGGTGACTGTCATCTTTGCTTTAAAGCAAGGTCCCTGTACATTTCCTGTATCTACCTCAACCCCCGAAGGTACATCTACGGCAATTCCAGGTTTTCCACTACTATTTAATAGATTTATTAATCCAGCCACTATGCCTTTAATAGTTCCTTGAAAACCAGTTCCAAATAAAGCATCGATAATTAAGTCTGCATAAACAAGGGATAAGTCTACTTTTTGTAAATCTTTTTCATTTAAAATAGTATGGAGCTTAACTTGCATTCGTTTTAAAATTTCACAGTTTATCTTAGCATCTCCACTAAAATCATCAGCCCTACAAGTTAAAAAAACTTTAACTTCAGCACCAGCATTAATTAAATGTCTGGCAATAACTAAACCATCGCCTCCGTTATTGCCTTTGCCGGCAAAAATTAAAATCCTTTTGCCAACCAATTTATTATTTAAATATTTCTGAATGGCCTGGAAAACACAAAGGCCAGCGTTTTCCATTAATACAATACCAGGGACTTTAAAAGTTTCTATGGCCTGTTGGTCTAAATTACGCATTTCACTTCCTGTAGCAATTTTCAATATTTTTACCTCCCTTACTCCCCTGCTACGTATGCTATAGCATAGTCGGCACTATGGGCCAAACTAAGATGCCACTGCTCAATTCCCCTTTGGGATGCAATTATTGCAGCTTGGCCCGTCAACTTAACTTGAGGAGCTCCCATGCTATTAACCTCTATGTTAATTTCCTGCCAAGAACACTTGCGCAAACCAGTACCCAATGCTTTTAACACTGCTTCCTTAGCTGCAAAACGTACAGCAAAAGAAGGATAGGGGTTATGCTTTTCCCGGCAGTACAGTATTTCCTCTGCAGTGAACAACCTTTTTTCCAGAGCGGGTCGACGTTGAAAAGCAGCATGCAAACGATTGATTTCTATAATATCAGTGCCAATTCCTTTAATCATTTTCATCCTCTTACTATCATTTATTCAATTTATAGCTACTTTACTATTTTAACCTATAATGAGTTCAAGGTGACCATAAAATGCCTGAAAAACAAAAAAAGGCCTTTCGCCTTAAATTAAAGAATTTATATATTTTTATGCTAAGATACTAATTAGTCGGTTTTTATGTTTATTTAAATAATTGTGCAAACGTTCAACACTAGCATTTAAAACCTGTTCCGAAGTAATTCCTGCCTGCTCAACAGCCTCTATAGCAGCATTTACTTCTCCTACTGCTGTAAAAATATGAGCATCGCTATTTATTACAAGCAAGGTTTGATATTTTTTGGCATATTCTAGCAGCTGCTTGCATCTAGAAACACTGCCTGGTCTGGACCGAAGAAAAGAACTATTATTAACTTCTATAGCTTTACCTAACTTATGAGCCGTAAAAGCAAGTTTCTCTAAATTTACTGGGAATTTAGGATTGCCAGGGTGACTGATGAAATAGACATAAGGTTTGCTAAGAGCGTTTAACATAGCTGTAGTATTTTCTTCAACGGTAGAAGATTCATAACCACATTTTTCATGAAAGCCAGCAACCACTAAATCTAAACTGCGCAGCAGATAGTCCGGCATATCTATTTCTCCGTCAGTATTGACTATATTTGCTTCAACTCCCTTAAGAATTTCCACACCTGCTAAATTCCCCGGAATTGCTGATATGTTTTCGAAGTAATACTGATGCGGCCCCCCGGGAAAATTTAAACTATGGTCTGTAATTGCAAGTGCCTCTAAACCTTTAGAGCTTGCTGCCTGTGCCATTTCCTGCACTGTACTGTAGGCATGACCGCTAGCAATTGTATGAGTATGCAAATCGGCCTTAATATGCATTACTTTTTCCTCCTTTTTTCTTATTTCATATTTATCATAACTGATAACTGTTAATTTCAGATTAAAATCAATTTAAAGAGAGATTAATTTTATTCAGTACTAGATTTGCTAAAACAGCAACGATGAGCCATACTCCTACACAACACCTCCTAGAAATACAAAAGCGGCACCTTATAAGTGCCGCCTGGAAAAATTATTTTATTGCCTTTTAATATCATCCGCTTTAGTTTCATTAGAACCTTTTTCCACAAATGTTTTGCAGCAGGTTTTAGTAATATCATCAACTGGAGTTGAATCCATTTGTAATCCTGCTTGATGGGCATCATAATTACTGGGCATAGCGTCAGCAACTAAATCTGATGTAACTAAGATTTCTTGTGCTTGGCATTTATTACCTTCTTCCCAGTAGTGGCAATTGCTAATACTGCAGTGTATATGTTGCATTGTTTTATCACCTCCTGAGGATAGGTTTCAGACAGAGAGGTTCTTTTATACTGCATAAAAAATACCAGTAAACGAAACTTGCTTAATTACAAAAACTTAAATATTTATAATATTAAATAAGCTAATACTTGAAAATATGTTTATAATTAATGTAAATATATTTCTAAGGAAGGTTAGAGATGAATTGCATTGAGTTACGAAACGTAGATTATATTTTTAAGGGGAAGAAAATTTTAACCAATATTAATTTACAAATAAAGTCCGGGGAATTTATTACGATTACAGGACACTCTGGCAGTGGGAAAAGTACTGTACTGCGTCTGCTTAATAATTTGATTTCACCAACTGCTGGAGAAATATTATTTAAAGGCCAAAACATTACCAACTATGAACCTACTCTACTACGGCAAAAAATCAGTTTATGTTTCCAAATGCCTAACTTGTTTCAAACAACTGTTTTAGAAAATTTGGCGTTTCCTTTTTTAATTCGCAAAAAGCCGGTAGAAAGAAAGTTAATCGAACAAAGACTAGGCATGCTAAATCTATCTCCAGATTTACTGGAAAAAGAAGCTGAGAAAATCTCAGGCGGGGAAAAACAAAGAATAGCTTTAATCCGCTCCTTGCTTTTTACGCCGGAAGTTTTGCTACTAGATGAAGTGACTTCGGCTTTAGACGAAGAGAATACTCTAGCCGTAGAAAAGTTAATTGAAGATTTAAATCAAAGAGGCGTAACAATTCTTTGGGTAACTCATAATCTGGAACAAACTGAACGACTAAACACAAGAAAAATCAAAATTGAGCATGGTGTCCTATGGGAGGGAGAATAATGCAGCTTTCATCTTTATTAATTGCTTCATTACTGATAACTTTATCCTTGCTTTTTTCTTATAGTCAAAAGTTAAAGCTTGAAAAGGACATAATTGTAGGAGTTATCCGAGCAATTGTACAATTAGCGATTGTGGGCTATATCTTAAATATTATTTTTGGACTAAAAAGCCCTTACTTTACTACCTTCTTTATTTTAACTATGCTTTATAATGCAGCTTTAAATGCCGCCAAAAGAGGTAAAGATATTTCAGGTGCCTTTGGAATTTCTTTTATTTCCATTGGGATTGGTGCTTTTATAACTTTAGCTGTATTGCTTTTAGCTGATTCCATTCACTATATTCCCAACGAAATTATCCCCATTAGTGGCATGATCATTAGCAACGCCATGGCTGCCATTGGGCTGTGCTATCGGCAACTAAGTGCAGATTTTAAAAATAAGCACACGGAAATTGAAACAAAACTTTCCTTAGGAGCTGAACCTTTCCTTTCAGCGCAAAATATAATTCAGGACAGCATAAAAACAGGCATGCAGCCAACAATTGACTCCATGCGCACTTTAGGTATTGTGTCTTTGCCAGGGATGATGACGGGTTTAATCTTGGCAGGTACTCCACCCCTGGAAGCTATTAAATATCAAATACTAGTCACCTTTATGATGCTTTCTTGTACTTCCGTAGCTTCCTTCACTGTCTGCTATTTAAGTTACAGAAAATTTTTTACTTCAAGAAAGCAATTGCTGCTTCCTAATTAATAGCACTTACAACTAAAATGAAGATTATATACAAACAGCCATTGAGGACTAAAGAAGTTGGACGAATAGCATTTTTATATTTAAGTGTAAAATAAATAAAACTTGAGCCCACTATAGCTAAAACAGCACTGATTACAGCTAAATTAGAAAGCTCCCACGGAGTCAACAGGATGCCTAAAGCCGGAATAATGGAACTTTGGAAAACCATTGCTCCAGTTATATTGCCTAAAGCTAAGGTATCTTTACCCTGTCTTACCCAAATAACGCTATTAAACTTTTCTGGTAGTTCTGTGGCTATTGGGGCAATAAAGATAGCTAAAACAAAAGGTGAAATATTAAATAGGACTGCTGCCATTTCAATGCCCTGAACAAACAAATTGGCTCCAAAAACAATTCCGCCTAAAGCTATTATCACCTGAAGCAAAATGACAGATAAACCGGGACTGCTCTTTCTTCTAGCAAAATACAAGGGATTTAAACCTTCGCCGCTTAATGATTCTCCGCTTCTAACAGTTATAATCACGTATACAATATAAATAAGTATAAGTAACGCAGCAATATAATGTTTATGACTTGAAGGCAAAAATGCTGCCAGAATAGCTATGGAATAAAGAGTTAAGAAAAATTTTAAATCCCTGCGCATAACGGTACTTTCAATTAACATAGTTTTTCTTGGTCTTCCATTGACTTTAAAAGCTAGAGCAGCCATACCAGTAATAGCAAATGCTAGAGTAGCTAACATAAAAGGAGCCCCTAATATCGCACCTATGCCTATTTCCTTAGCCGCCTCTCCAGTACCAAAAATAATCGCAATGACAGGAATCATTGTTTCAGGCAAAGCCGTCCCCACAGCTGCTAAAATACTCCCTACAGCACCTTGGGATAGGTTTAATCTATGTCCAAGCCATTCAACACCATTAGTAAAAACTTCAGCAGATACTAAAATTAAGGCTAACCCAATTAGTAAACTTAAAACCATTTTCTGTTCTCCCTTCTAATTTCCACAACACCCAAAATAAAAAGCAAGACCAGTACGCATTTGGTGCAGGCCTCGCTGCTCATACTAAGAAAAAACTTTTAAGATAAATTTTAAACAAGCCCATTCTACATTTTATAGGCTTATAAGTCAAGTTAGGTAAATTATAATAAATCCTTCTTTAAAAGAAAATAAAAGTATGGCATACTCAAAATTAGATTACTTTATTCCGCAAAAAAGGAGTTTTTTTATGAATTCCAACATAATGATAATAGTAATAATTGTAGTTTTTATTGCTCTCATCTTTGCTTTAACCAATGGACTACACGATGCCAGCTCTGTTGTGGCAACAATGATTGCTTGTGGAGCCGCAACTCCACTACAAGCAATTGGTCTTGCCTCTTTTTTTTGTTTACTTGGAGCCCTGTTAACAGGTAATGCTGTAGCAAATACTATTGCTAAGATAGTTACCCTGCCCTTAGAGCCTTCCCTATTGCCTGTGTTAATGGCGGCAATGGCAGGTGCCGTTGTCTGGAACCTAATTACTTGGCATTTCGGGCTTCCCTCCAGTTCAACCCATGCTTTAGTAGGTGGATTAATTGGTGCTGTTTGGGTTTCCGGCGGCCCTGGTAATGTGCTTTGGGGATTTCATGAACTTTTGAACGGCCATCTGACAGGAATTATGGAAGTTTGTGCAGCTTTAATTATCTCCCCTCTTCTCGGTTTTGGGCTAGCCCTAATCTTACAAACAGTCTTAAGCATCGCTTTGCGCAATGCCGAAATTACTATCAACAGTTGGTTGAAAAGACTGCAATGGGTTATGGCCGGGCTCTTAGCCTATAGCCATGGGGGCAATGATACACAAAAAATAATGGGGATTATAACTTTAGCACTAATGGCAGTTGGACTTTTGCAGGAACAAGTCGTTCCCCAATGGGTTAAGTGGTTAGGAGGCATAATTATGTTTGCCGGAACTTTATTTGGCGGCTGGTCAATTATGAAAACATTAGGTTATGGCATTTATGACTTACGTCCCATTCATAGCCTCAATTCGCAAATTGCCTCAGGAAGTGCAATTGTATTAGCTACTTTTCTTGGTGCCCCAGTTTCAACTACTCACGTAGTAGTAGGAACAGTATTAGGCGTAGGCACTGCCGACCGTTATAAAATGGTTAACTGGAATATTGGCAAAGATATTCTGGTAGCTTGGTTCATTACAATTCCATCGGTAGCATTTGTAGCCGCCCTTTGCTATTACCCGCTTTTATGGTTTATTAATCTACTGTAAAGGAGCTGTACCATGAGGCATAATTTTTTAGAAAATTTAATACCCCCTAAATACAATTTTTTTCAGATGTTGAGCAGCCAGGCTAGGACAACAGCCTGGGGCATCAACGCTCTCTTTGCCTGGGTTAAAGAGCCAAATAACGAAAATAACGAAAAGCTACAGCAATTGATACGTCAAGCTAATGAAACCCGTTTTGCTATGGAGAAACAACTAATTGAAGCTTTCACTACTCCTTTTGATCGACAGGATATTTATTTTATTTCCGTGCAAATGAACCGCATTTTAGAACATGCAAGCTCAACCAGCCAAGCTATTACCGCCTATCTTGTAACTCCAGATGAGAATATTATAAAAATGGTTGCAGAATTAACTGCAGGAACCGCTGCTTTTGCTGAAGCTATTGAAATGCTGGAAAAGGATGCCTTAAGTGCCCAAAGCAAAATTATAAAGATCAGACAAGCACAAGAAAACATTAACAACTATTACCGCAAAGGAATGGCTCATTTATTTGGAACAACAGATGCCATGTATGCTTTAAAGTACAGGGAAATATATCACCATATTAAAGATGCGGCCATGTATTTAGGGATGACAGCTGATACTTTTCACAAAATAGTAGTAGGATTAGCCTAGTTATCATTACACTAATTATTTCTCCCTCCTTGTCCTTATAGTTTAATTAGCAGATATGTCACAAAATATTAGTAAAATCAATAAGATGTACTAAGGCATAAGGAGGGATAAAATGTTTAATAAAAACTTTTCCTATGAAGATCAATATTCAGATAACGACAATAGACAAAACATGCAACTTGCTAGAGCTTATATTCCTAATCAAAAATTCAGAAAAATATTTAGTCCTAGGGAAGCTTTAGAAAGAGGAACTATCTTCTCTGAACTTTATGATCCTTATCACAAAAGGGGGTATAAGTAATGAGGTATGATCAAGTTGATGCTTTGCGCAGAATTCAAGAATTAGAATTTACAGCTGTAGAATTAACCCTTTACCTTGACACTCATCCCCAAGAAAAAGAGCCTTTAGCAATGTTTAATAAAATTAGCCAAGAGTTAAACAAAGCTAAAATGGCCTATGAAGACCGCTATGGTCCTTTATTATCTTATGGTTTTTCGCCCAACAACGGCTCTACTTGGCAGTGGACGGAATCACCTTGGCCTTGGGAAATTGAGTACTAGGAGGTAAGAGTTATGTGGATATATGAAAAGAAATTAGAGTATCCTGTGCAGGTTTTAAAACCCGATATTAAAATGGCTAAATATTTAATTACACAATACGGCGGGCCAGACGGTGAGCTTTCTGCTTCCCTGCGGTATTTGAACCAAAGGTACAGCATGCCAACTAGCAGGGCCAAAGCTATTCTAACTGACATAGGTACAGAAGAATTAGCTCATATGGAAATTATCGCTACTATGGTCTATAAATTAATTAAAGACGCTTCCCCTCAAGAAATGGAAGCAGCCGGACTAGGCGGCTGGTATGCTCAACACGATAACGGTTTATTCTGGACAGACGCTAATGGAGTACCTTGGTCTGCTAAATACGTAGCCTGCCTAGGCGACCCTGTAGCCGATCTGCATGAAGATATGGCTGCTGAACAAAAAGCGAGAGCCACCTATGAAAACTTAATAAATTTAACCGATGACCCAGGAGTAATCGATGTTCTTAAATTTTTAAGAGAAAGGGAAGTTGTCCACTTCCAGCGTTTTGGAGAGACTCTTAACCACGTGCAGGAAAAGTTGAATAGTAAAAAATATTATTAAGATGTATAAAATCCTTAAGGCAGCGGGAGTTTTAGCTGCCTTAAGGATTTTTAATGAGAATGTAATAAGTTTTGTAAGGGTTTCCCCTCAAAATACTTAGCCATTAATCCAGCCCAACCGTGTCTTCGACCTATGGCAGAATACTCAAAAAATATTGCAATATTTCCGGGTCAAACTGAGTTCCGGCATTTCTTACTAATTCCTCTCTGGCTTCTACGGAAGACATGGCTTTGCGGTAAGGCCTGTCTTCCGTCATAGCATCATAAGCATCGGCAATGGCTAAAATGCGCGCTAAAAGAGGAATTTCCTTTCCTTTGAGACCCTGAGGGTAACCTTTTCCGTCCCATCTTTCATGATGGGCTAAAATATACTTTGCTATAGGCATTAATTCGGGCACTGTTTGGGCAATCCGATAACCTATTTCCGGGTGCTTGCGCATTTCTAACCATTCTTCTTCCGTCAACTTCCCTGGCTTATTTAAAATGCTATCCTTAATAGCAATTTTCCCAATATCATGAAGCATGGCAAATACTTCAAGATCGTTAAGCTGATCTCCAGACAACTTCATCATAGAACCCACTTTTTTGCAGATCTCAACTATCCTATCGGCATGTTCTTCTATTTGACAGCTCCTCTCATACAAGGTTTTTTTCATAGATGCAAGAATATAATTATGGTGACTTCTGCTTTCTAAGAGCTTGTGTTTATACATATAGTCTTCAGCTTTAGTTAGAATACTATTAATATCTTCATTATGCTTATCTTTTGTGGCATAACCTAAAGAAATGCTTGGGGAAAATTCTGCACAATTATATTGGTTACAATGCCGCTTAATACGTTCACAAATTTCATTTGCTATTGGTTCAGGAGTTTCAGGCAGAAGCATGACAAACTCGTCGCCTCCCCATCTGCCAATAATATCTTGGCTGCGGCAGGAGGCACATAATATTTTAGCAATGAGTTTTAAAAGCTTATCTCCTTGCTGGTGTCCAAATACATCGTTAACTAGCTTTAATCCATTTACATCTCCCATAATCAAAGAAATAGGCAGCTTCTTTTCCGTATCTAACCTGTGCAATTCTTTTTCCAGAAAAGCTCTGTTATAGAGGCCGGTTAATTTATCATGGTAGCTTAAATAAGTAATTTCTTTTTCTCTTTTAATAATTTCTGTTATATCTACAGCAATTTCCAGGCGTACATTCCTTCCATCCGGCCATTTGATGATCCGATCTGTAATTTGATAATGTTTCTGGGCAATTTGGTTAAATTTTTCAAACCTAAAGGTTTGATAAGTCTGCCACTTACCAACTTGATCTGCGCAGCTTTTACATGGGCGATCCCTTTTTTCCATGACCTGAAAGCATTTTTTGCCAACTATATCTGAGCCAAAAATATCTTTGACATTTTGATTGGCAAAAAGTATTTCATAGCTCTCTAGGTCGGAGACAAAAATAGGCTCATCAATACTTTCTAAGAGGGATAATAGTTGAGCCTGTTCATTTTGCAGCGCCTCTTCTATTTTGATTTTTTCCAATTTATTTTCGTCTTCTGCTAACTCTGCAGTAATATCGTGGAATTCTGCTACAAAATAATCCTGCGCAGGGGAGTAGGCATAGACCTTACACCAGCGCCGGACATTTTCAAAATAGATATTTAATGTATTGCGTCCACCTTTAGCTAATTTATTCAGGTAAAACATCCAACAATGATTCTTTCGCTTAACACCAGGAACAACTTGGCTAGATTTTTTCCCGATAATATCGGCGGCTTTTAAATTCATTAATTTTTCAAAGGCAGGATTTACTGCTATGTATTCATAATCTACTGCTGAACCATCAGCACTATAAATAATTTTATAGTAGGCATAGGCTGTGGAAGAATTATCCACTGCTACTCTATAGAACACATTCTCATCCACGTAAGTTCCACCTCTTATTTGGGTTTATCAAACTAATCTTTCGACATTTCTTACGATGTACCTCCTTTCCTTCTAGGTATTGCCCTAGCCACAAAATTAGCAAAAAAACTACTCATGGCAAGAAAGTTTTAGTAGTACCTAATAAAAACTAACTTTATAGTTTAAACTTGGCTACTGCCTGCATTTTATTCAAAGGTTTTGGAAAAATAAAAATTAAATGCCTCAAAAAGCAGTAAAATATTATAATAAACTCATAAATTATTATTAGAAACGAATTACACAAAAAATAGGGTGGTTTCGATGAGCATGGAAAAAAGTTTTATAAGTAAGTTTTTACAAGGAGTACAGAATAGTTCCTTTACTGTTTCCTACTGGGATGGTACCACTGAGAAATATGGCAGTGGGGAACCTAAGTTTAAAGTTTTCATTAAAGAAAAAATTCCCTACAAAAAGATTCTACAGGATCCTTCTTTAGCTTTCGGAGAAGCTTATATGGCTGGAATTATCGACTGCCAAGGCAATTTGCAAGAGGCTGTGGAAACTCTATATAAAAGCGATAGCCCTATCTTAAATAAGAAAGCATTTAAGCTTATTAATATGCTTTGCAACAGAAATCGCAAGTCAACTTCAATCAAAAAATCTAAAAAGGATATTCATTATCATTATGACTTAGGAAACGACTTTTATGGACTTTGGCTAGATGAAACCATGAGCTATTCCTGCGCCTATTTTTGTTCCCCTGAAGATACTCTTTATCAAGCACAACTGCAAAAAATTGATTATACCCTTAAAAAGCTTCAGCTTAAAGCGGGAGAAAGGCTTTTAGACATTGGCAGCGGCTGGGGTTGGCTAATTATTCGAGCAGCTCAACAATATGGTGTGAAAGCTGTGGGGATTACATTAAGTGAGGAACAGTATGCCAAAACCAAAGAACGGATTAAAGAGCTTGGATTGGAATCATTAGTTGATGTTGAGTTAGCTGACTATCGTACTCAGGCCGCAAACGGTGAAAAATTCGATAAAATTGTCAGCGTCGGTATGGTTGAGCACGTTGGCAGAGCAAACTTACCTAAATATATGGAAGCTGTAAACACAATGTTACGTCCTAAGGGAGTCTCAGTTTTGCACTGCATTACGGGTTTAACGGAAGGGCCTTCCAATGAATGGATAGTAAAATACATCTTTCCTGGAGGCTACATACCTTCAATTCGGGAACTGATTGGGTTATTGCCAGAATACAATTTTCATCTGCTGGATGTAGAAAGTTTACGGCTCCATTATGCAAGAACTTTGGAACACTGGGCTAGAAATTTCGAAGAGCATGTTGACTCAGTCAGAGAAAAATTTGGGGAAAGGTTTGTGCGCATGTGGCGGCTATATTTAAATTCCTGTGCTGCTTCCTTTAAAGCAAGTGGTTTAAATATCCACCAAATTGTCTTCACGAAAGGGTTAAACAATAATTTAGCAATGACAAGGCATTATCTTTATCAATAATTTTTCCTATACTATTAGATACTTTCTCTTGACTTAAAAATGAGTATAAGCAACAATATTATATAGTAAATAATTAAAGGAGGTTTCTGCAATGGTAGTTTGTGCTAAATGCGGCCAGGAATTGGCATTAGACGATGTTTATAAAGTTAATGGACGCGATTACTGTGAAGATTGTGCCATGTCCAAACAAACGGTTTTAAAACCTTGTGACACCATGGCTGTACACAGTGCTACCAGTACCAGAAAGCAACTGGGTTTAAAAGGAACCGAAGGACTCACCCCCCGGCAGAAAGCAATTTACGAATTTCTTAAAGAAAAAGAGGGGGCTACCGTTGAAGAAATAATGAAGAAGATTGGAGCTAGTGAAACTGAGATTCGGAAGGAACTGGCTATTTTGCGCCACTGTGAATTGGGTAAAGCCTATAAAAAAGGGGATCAAATTCTCTTTGTTCCTTGGGATTATAAAACAGAAGATTAAAAAAGGTTCAAAGCTTTGGCTTTGAACCTTTTTAATCTTTATTTTAAGTTTATTTTATACTTGTTCTTGTTCAGGAATAATACCTGCTTCTAAGGATAATGCTTTCAAGGAAATCGGGAATATGTAAGGTTTTATTTAGGACTAATATTCAAGCTATTTTTGGGCTTTTAAAATAGTGCTACTTTCTTTCCCCATGGTAAAAAATGGTTCTATTTCGATTGCTTTAAAACAAACTTTTTCTAATATATTTTTGGATTTTTTATTATTTTCTGTACTATCAACTACAAAAATACTACCATTAGGTACCAGTATTTCCTGAACTTCGGTCCAAAATTCCTCAGCTTCTTCTACTTCTAAGTTGTTGAAATTGCCGATCAATAGATCTACTTTTTCCCTACCAAGAGCCAAAAGGGAAGTATCGTCTAAGATTTCAATATTTCCAATTTCCTGAACTAATTCTTGATAAAGTTGAAAAAAAACTTCTGTTTGACTAGCGAAGGGTAAAACATAAACATGTCCTGTATGACCTGCATGGGAGCCGGCTAATAAAATTTCTAAAATACTTAAATTGCCACAAGCAAAAACGGTAAATCCTTCTTTGATTTGGGCAGAAATAAGGGGGCTTGAACAACCTAATGATACAGCTAATACTTCCGGAGGTACACCTTTTAAATTTTCCAGTTCAGTAAAAACTAATGGCCTGCTTTCCTGGCATTGGTCACCATCTTCTCCAAAACAGTCGGCACAATCACCTTGGCATTTAGAATTATTTAGTTCTTGCTGGTTCATAATTTACTCCTTTCCATTTCACACTAAAATGCATTAAGGTTGCAAAACAAAGGTTTTGAAGATATAGTTAACACCATTTTCGTGGTTTGAATACGTAACAAAATCCGCAATATTCTTTAATTCTGAAGGGGAATTTCCCATGGCTACGCCTAAACCTGCATACTCAATCATGTCTAGGTCATTATAATTATCTCCAATGGCAATAATTTCTTCTCTTTTAATATTAAATTTGGCAGCTAAAAATTGAAGAGCATTTTTTTTAGTAGCTTCTTTAGCATACACTTCAACAAAATCGGGCAAATAAAAATAAAAATTCAAATCCTTCTGGAAAAGTTCCGCTAGCTTGCGACTGTGCTCTGCCAGTTTCTGCTTATCAGCAGCATTAATTAAAAATTTAATAATTGAATCCTGAAATTGCTCTTGTCCAGTTAGAATTTGGGGTGTTGTCCAATCTCGGTAAGTATGAATTTCCCAATTAATGCTCTTTTCATCTATAAAAATTTCATCTTGCCGGTAAATACTTATATCTAAAGAATTCGCTTGACAATAATCAATTACTTCAAGGGCGCAGCTTTCCGCAATTGTTTTTTCATAGTACTTTGTTGCCGTCTTAGCACCCTTAATCACTGCTCCGTTGCAGGTGATTAAGGGTACGTCTAACTGAAGCTTTTGGGCAAAAGGAAGTGCAGAATTATAAACTCTTCCTGTAGATAAGGTAACTAGTACATTTCGGGCTGTTGCTTGACGAATATTATCAATTGTTTCTTGCTCAATATATAAGTTATCAGTTAATAATGTACCATCTATATCAATTGCTATTAATTTATATTTCATAAAATCACCTTATTTATAGTTTACCTTTTATTATAGCATTACTCCGATTTCTTTGACAAAAAAAAGCAATTGGTACTTATATCGAACCAATTGCCTATAATTTACCCTTCTTCTGAATTTAGCATAGAAGATAATGCTATTTCCGCTAAAATCATTTTAGCCCAAAGCAGCTCTTGTTTAGTACTATCTTCTGCTCCAAGCTCCTCCGTTGTAACAGTTGCCCTTGGCGTACTCTGAGGCTGAACCTGGGCTGCCGGCTGGTACTTGGGAGGGGAAGCAGCAACGTTAATATTTTGAGCAGCAGCTTGTTGGCTGCCTGAGTCCAAATAAGACAACACTTTACTAATATATTTTTGGGTTTCCGCAAAAGGAGGCACTCCCCCATATTTTTGGACATTGCCGGGCCCGGCATTATATGCGGCTAAGGCTAATTTGATATTTTGATCATAACGATTCAGCATTGAGCTTAAATACTTGGCGGCTCCAAAAATACTTTCCGCAGGATCAAATGAATTGCTTACGCCTAAAGAGCGAGCCGTTTTTGGCATAAGCTGCATTATTCCCTGAGCACCGCTTTTGGAAACTGCATTAGGATTAAAACCTGATTCAGCCTTAGCTACAGCTTTAAGCAAAGCAGGTGAAACGCCCCATTTTTCACCTGCAGCTTGAAATAAATAATCGTATTGATTATTTCCCTTTTGCAAAGCAGCATTGAAAACCTGATTAAATTGCTGAGTCTTAGCCCCAGAGGAAACAGTGGAACTCTTCACCTGTTGTCTATTTAATTCAGTTACTCCAGATGTTTTCATTAATACAACCCTTTATACAAAGTATTTTTACTTTATTATTCTGCTTTAAACTTTATATTCCTTCTTAAAGTAGAAAGAATAGACAAAGCTTAGAATGTTTAAAATAAATAATGATTTTTACCAAAGGAGGGTGATGTTTTGTCTATTATTCTAGTTGTAATTATTCGTTCCTTTATTGCCTTTATTGGCCTTTTATTCTTAGTTCGCTTAATGAATAAACAGCAGGTAGCAGAATTAACTTTTTTTGATTATGTTGTTGGCATTACAGTTGGATCAATTGCTGCTACTCTTTCCGTCTCTGTAAACCAAAATACATTGGCTACCTTAGCAGGCATGGTAGTTTGGGCTTTACTGCCTATTTTGCTAGCCTACCTTTGCGTCCATAATCTTTGGATTAGAAAAGTAGTAGAAGGTGAAGCAACTATAGTTATTCAAAATGGCAAAATCATGGAAAATAACTTAAGAAGAATTCGCCTGACCATTGATGATTTGCTTTCGGAACTAAGGGTGAAAGGAATATTTAAAATAGAAGATGTAGAGTTTGCTCTCTTTGAAGCCAACGGGAAACTGAGCATTCAAAAAACTTCCCAAAAAAGTCCCCTTACTCCCAGCGATTTAGGAATTACTACTGCTTACGAGGGGCTGCCTACTGTCTTAATTCAAAATGGGGTTGTGCTGACGGACGCTCTAAAGTCTTTAAAATTATCTCAAGCCTGGCTTCTCCATCATTTAGCTAAAAAAAATATTTTAGATATAAAAAATGTTTCCTTGGCTCAATTAGATACCCAAGGAAACATTTATATCGACTTAAAGGACGATCAAACATTCTTCACAATTGACACCCAAAAAAATTAAAGGTGATGACAATGAAAAAAATATTATCTTTATTTTTAACTTTAGCCTTAGCTGTAATTATGGTAATCTCTGTGGTAGTAGTTAAGGAATATAATAATCTAAAAAATGATTTCTCCCAGGAAGTGAAAGAAACAGAAAATTTAATCCGCTCTGCAAATTGGTCAAGTGCTCTAGACAGTTTAAATACCACTCAGGCAACTTGGAAAAAGTTAAGACCCTTAATGCAGATTAATATTGACCATGACTACGTCAACGATATTGAAAACAATTTTACCCTACTCCAAGGCTATCTGGAAACTAAAGAGCAATCCAGTTCACTGGCCACAATTCTTTTAATTCAAGAATTTTGGCGGAGTATTGGCGAAATGTAACTTAGCAAAATAACTTAGCAAAATTTATTCCAATTCTGAGCAACAACTTTTTTGTCTTTGTAGATGCCTTCAACCTTAATTTGTTTTTCAGCTATTTTTCCTTGTACAGCTTCAATATATTCTTCAGTAATTAACAATGAAATACCACAGCATTTGCTAAATTTCCGGGGAGTAGGTGCAATAGTACTTTTAATGCCTGCTGCCTTCAGCTCCTTCCGGAGCAGCAAACCCTCATTATGATTGGCAAATAAAATATAGTATTGGAAGCTTTCTTGATCAGTCATAGAAACTACCTCAGCATTTCCAGAAAAGCTTCAATTCTAGTGCGTAGCTGCTCTGCGTCTTGTTCGCTGTAATCAGTTTCTAAATGCATTACTGGGATGCCTGCTTCTTTTAAAGCTTTCTCCACGTTATAGCTTTCTGTGGCATAAAGACTGCAGAATTTTAAGTTTGTATCTAAAACACCATCAACTTTATATTCTTTAGCCAAACGTATAATATCTGTTATACGATTGGTATTTGGTGAAAAGCAAGCGCAGTTAATTTTCATATAGCGTTCAGCTAAAGCCCGAATCTGTCCATCTAAAGTAGTCTGGGTTTCATCAACTAAATTTTCATAATAGCGGCTGCCTGTGCACATTTCTTCCACCACTACGGCTGCTCCGCTGGTTTCAACAATATGATGCAGCTTCCAATTGGGAATAGCCATGGGGGAACCAGTAATCATAATACGAGGTGTATCGGCAGGAAAGACCCCTTCTCCTTTAGCCACCCTTCCTTCTATTTCGTCACACAGAGAATTAGTCTGCTCAATGAAACGGGTAGGATCATCGTAAAAGGATACTTGAGTTGCCAGCAGTACATCTTTACCGCTAATAGGCAGAGTTGCATTTTTTCTAGCCCCATGCAAACGAGCCAACGCTTTCCGTTTTGCATTAATTAATTTAATTTTTTCTCCCAATGCTTCCGGGGTTACTTTATTTCCTGTTGTCTCTTCAACCTTTGCTAAAAATAATTTTATTTCATCTTCCCAAGCAGCAATATCTTTTGCTCTCTTCATTTGAGGCAAATCCATTACGTAGACAGGAACATCTTCAGCTAATATCTCCCAAGCTTTCTTCTTTCCATCGCAAGTTGTTTCCCCAACATAGATATCAGCAATCCGGAAAAATGGGCAGGTTTTATCTAGCCGTGCTCCCACAGAAGCTTTAATTAGTGGACAAGTATTGGCAGGAAGCACTTTTTCTCCTCCAGGAACCCAAAACTGAGATCCTCCACAGAGGCCAGTGGCAATGCCACCTGCTGCAAAAATAATTTCGTCTGGCACAAAGATACAAAAAGTACCAAACACTTTTCCACCCTTTTTTTGGTGCTCAATTAGCTCAGCTGGGCGAACACCGTGAATTTCCGCCACTACAAAATTAAAATAATCCATTCCTTCCGGACGATTATCTTGACTTAGATAAACATTAGTATAGACCTCAGGCAATACTTCGCAAAGTTTATCATGGTTTTCCAAATCCATCCCCAAACTAGTCCACATTTGTCGGTAATCAGCCATTATATTGACCTCCAATTAAATAAAATAATTCAGCAAGCTACATTTGCTACATACGTAATATATTTTTCCAAGGGTAGATTAATTACCTTTATATCTGTGATTAAATCTTTTAATGATTGCCCGACAAATTATTAAATTAATTTATACCTCTAAGCCTAGCAAAGCAGCACCTAATGCTCCTGCTAGCTGACAATATTTGGGGACATAAAGCTTAGTGCCTAACTCTTGTTCCAAATATTTTTGCACTGAATGGTTTAAAGCCACGCCGCCTGTAAAAACAATCTGTTTGCCGCTGCTCATGCGCTTAACCATAGCAGCAACCCTTTTGGCTACGGCAAGGTGTAAACCTGCTACAATTGCTTCTTTTTTTATTCCTTGGGCTAAGAGTCCAATAATTTCTGATTCTGCAAAAACTGTACAAATATTATTAATGTTGACTGGTTTTTCAACCTGGGAAAACTCCGGAAGTTCACTAACATCTAATCCTAAAGCAGCTGCCGTAACCTGTAAAAACCTTCCGGTACCGGCAGCACATTTATCGTTCATGGCAAAGTCCAGAACTTTTCCCTTAGGATCGATTTTGATTACTTTGCTGTCCTGTCCTCCGACATCAATAACCATATCAGCTCCAGGCAGCAAAAAAGCTGCTCCTTTAGCATGGCAGGTTATTTCCGTAACTTTCTGCTGTGCCAAATCTAAGGCAATTCTGCCATAGCCTGTGGCAACTATTTTATCTATTTGTTTTGCACTATACCCTTCCCGGTTCAGCAACTCGGCGTATATATCCCTTCCCGCTTGACGAGGGCTCCAACCCGTAGGACGAATTAAAGCTTTAATTTTGTCTCCGTCAATGAGCACAGCTTTAGTTGCAGTTGATCCTGCATCAATGCCAACAGCTATCATTTTAAACTCACTCCACTTTTAGCAACTACGGGCTAAAATTTTTTTCAAACTATCAAGTACATAAGCTATTTCCTGTTCAGTTGTATAGTGGCCAATACTTATTCGTAAAGCACCTTCTGGAAAAGTACCTAAGGTTTTATGAGCTAAGGGCGCACAATGCAACCCGGGGCGGGTCATGATTTTAAACTGTTGATCAAGAACATAGCATAATTCAGCATTATCCATTTGAGCTGCATTGAGAGCAATTGTACCTGTCTGCAGTTGGGGGTTGCGGGGGCCATAAACTGTAATTTCAGGCAGCTCGAGTAAACCTTCTAATAAATATTTAGTTAAAATTATTTCCCTCTCTCGTATTTTGTCTAAACCAACTTTTGATATATACTCTACTGCTGCTGCTAAACCCACAATGCCTAAGGTATTAAGAGTCCCGCTTTCAAATTTATCCGGCAGAAAATCCGGCTGAACATCTTGATCAGAAATACTTCCTGTGCCGCCTACATAAAGGGGGCGCATTATTTCTGCCACATCTTCCCGAACACAAAAACCACCTATGCCCATAGGGCCCAGCAAATGTTTATGGCCCGTAAAAGCCAGAACTGAAGCTTTTAAGTTTTGAAAATCCAGGGGCAGACAACCTGCAGTTTGGGCTGTATCGATAACAAAATATAAGCCATGAGCTGCTGCTATTTCGCCAATTTCTTTAAGAGGCACAATTGTCCCTGCCACGTTGGAAGCATGGGTAGCCACAATCATTTTAGTATTTGGCTGCAGAACTTTTTCCACTGAAGAAGGTTCAATAAGACCCTCACGGCTAGTGGGTATAATACTATAACTTACGCCAATTTTCTCCAAAAATTTTAAAGGGCGAACTACTGCATTATGCTCCAAACCAGTAATAAGAACGTGGTCGTTTGGCTGCAGAAGCCCTTGAATTGCTGTATTTAAAGCCTCTGTAATATTTGAAGTAAAAATAATTTGGTTAGGGTTAGGAACATTAAAAAACCTAGCCAAAGTTTCCCTTGCTTCCAGTACTTTTCTTCCGGCTTCTAAGGAAAGTTCATATCCTCCCCGACCAGGGTTGGAATTAATTTCTTTAAAATAATATTCAATGGCTTGCAGCACACTTGGTGGCTTAGCTTGACTTGTGGCTGCATTGTCCACATATACCTGCATTCCAATCACCTCTACTATCTAGCATATTAACATAAAAAATTTCTGATTAGAGTTAAGCTAAATATAAAATTATTTAATATTTTTTCATTCTCCATTAAAAATTTTAATGTAATGAACATATTTATCATAATTTGTTTAATTAACTCGTATCTTTTTTAAAAAAAGTAAAGGAGGTTAAAAAATTGAACAAGTTGAAAATTGTTGCAGCAGGAGCCATTATTGGCATCCTAGCAGCAGCCCTAGTCAAGTTTGGCAATCCGCTTAATATGGGGCTTTGTGTAGCCTGCTTTTTGCGGGACACTGCTGGCGCCCTAGGATTGCACCAAGCATCTACAGTCCAGTATATACGTCCTGAGATTATTGGCTTTATTTTAGGTGCTTTTGTAATTGCTTTTGGCACCAAAGAATTTAAAGCCAGGGGAGGTTCCTCTCCTCTTATCAGATTGGTCATTGGATTTTTTGTCATGATTGGTGCTCTAGTCTTTTTAGGCTGTCCTTTAAGAATGATTTTACGTCTAGCCAATGGAGATTTAAATGCTTTAACTGGTCTTTTAGGTTTTATTGCAGGAATTATCATTGGTATTCAATTTCTTAAATCCGGATTCTCCTTAGGGAGAAGTTACGGCCAGTCCAATCTGAATGGTTATATTATGCCTGTGATTGCCTTGATTTTATTATTTTTTGTAGTTATTCACCCATCTTTTATTAATTTTAGCCAAAAAGGTCCCGGGGCAGCACATGCACCTTTACTAATTTCCTTATTAGTAGGGTTAATTGTTGGGGTTGTAGCCCAAAGAAGCAGATTTTGTACTGTTGGTGGCATTAGAGATGCTTTCTTAATTAAAGATTTTCATCTTTTAAGTGGTTTAATAGGTATTTTTGTTTTTGCTATGATTGGCAATTTAATTTTTAATCCTTCCTTGATTAAAATTGGCTTTATTGGCCAGCCTATAGCCCATACTGATTTCTTATGGAATTTCTTAGGTATGACTTTAACTGGTTTAGGATCTGTACTTTTAGGCGGCTGTCCTTTTAGGCAAACCATTTTAGCTTCCGAAGGGGATTCAGATGCTGCTTTCACAATTTTAGGGTTATTCGCAGGGGCAGCATTTGCTCATAACTTTGGCTTAGCTGCAAGCCCTAAGGGTGTTTCTTTGTCTGGGCAAGTGGCTGTTATCATCGGGCTGGTTGTAGTTTTAACTATTGCACTTTTTGTCACCTGGCAGAATATAAATGCTAGTAGAAAGGTTGGTGTGCCCGTTGAGTAAAAACGTTGTTGATACTAGAGGCAGGTCGTGCCCAGAACCTGTTCTCATGACTAAGAAAGCTTTAGAAAATACTAATGAGAAGGAAATTCAAGTACTAGCCGATACTCAAGTTGCTGTAGAAAACATTAAAAGATTTGCCGAAAGAAAACACTATTCTGTTGAAATAGCTGGAGCTAATAGTGAATATACACTTACAATTAAAAAGGTGTTATGAGATGGCTTATTGTGTTGCTACTTTTCATTCATATTACACCGCCTTAAGATTTGAAAAGTCCTTAAAATTTTTCGGGATAGCAGTTAGATTGGTACCTGTGCCCAGAAAAATAAGTTCCAGCTGCGGAGTTTCCGCCAAATTTCCCGTGGAACTAAAAGAAAAAGTTATTTCTTTAGCGGCAAACCAAAATCTTGAGTACGATAAAATTTATATTTTAGATGAATAAACCTAGGTGTAAAATCCTAGGTTTTTTTTACAAAGTCACGTTCATAAATTTACTTTCACGGCAATACAAATTTAGGAAACCATAAGTTTAATTAAAGGAGCTGTTAGTTAAGATGAAAAAATGTTCCATTGTCATCCTGGCTTTCTTTATCTTCATCCTAACCTCCATTTTACCCGCAGGGGCCCAAACCCTTAAGGAAATCGGTTCTTACCAAACTCCACTTTATGACCGCAGTTCCGGACGAATTACCAACATCACTTTAGCTATGCACAAAATCAGTGGATATATTCTGGAGCCCCAAGAAGTTTTTTCTTTTAACCAAGTAGTTGGGCCTCGAACAAAAGCAACTGGTTTTAAGATCGCTAAAATCTTTGAAAATCGCCAAGTAGTTAGCGGGTACGGAGGAGGCATTTGCCAACTGTCCTCTACTTTATACCAGGCAGCCTTAAAGGCAAATTTAGTCATTACAGAAAGGCATAGTCACAGTCTAAGCGTAAAATATATTCCTCGAGGCAAGGATGCCACTGTGGCCTGGGGAAGTAAGGATTTAAAATTTGTCAATGCCACTAAGGATAGAGTGATGATAAAGAGTTTTTTTGCCAATAACTATGTTGTGGTTAAAATATTTAAAATTGCAGCGGAAAAACCCGTTACGGTACTTTTAAATGACGAGAAAGTTAGTTTCCCCGTCCCACCTTATTTTGAGGAGGGTACAGTCTTTGTTCCTCTCCGAGGGATCAGTGAAAAACTGGGCTTCTATGTTAATTGGCATCAGGATGACCAAGAGGTTAATATTTATAATAGCAACGCTGAAGTAAAGCTAAACATTGGCAGTGAAACAGCTCTTTTAAATGGGCAGGAAATTTCGTTAAGCCGCCCACCATTTTTGAAAGGTAATTATGTGTATGTTCCTTTAAGGTTTGTAGCAAAAGCATTTGGTAAGAAGGTTCAATGGCAGGAAAATGAACAAACTGTACTAATTTCCGATTGGTAATCCTAAAAAACAGGTTGCGCAGAAACGCAGCCTGTTTTACTGTAGTTTCGGGTGACTAAAAAGCAGCACTGGGCGCAGCACGTAGCTAAGAAGTTTAAAATAGTCGACCTTTCCCAAGCTAAAAGCTTTACTTACCAACTTACTTTCTAAGAAGCGAACTAATAAATCTAGCTGAGGATTATTTAGCTGCTCCATGATTCTTCTTAGGACTAGGGAGTTTAGATAATTTTTTTTGATTCCCTTAGTTAATTCTTCATAATCTCCCAGGTTGCATAAATGTTTAGCGGCATAAATCCCCGTTAAAATAGAATTAAATTGCCCAAAACCGAAGGCTGGATTAATGGTTCCAAAACAATTGCCGGTAAAAAGGATATTATTGATTCTAGGCTTCAGGCAGCGGCCAATGATATACTTTTTAACCTCAAATGTATCTGTTACTCGTAAATTTTGTCCAAGATCTTGGCAAACCCGGGTATAGAATTTTTCCCATAAATCCTCAATATTAAGTGCTGCATTATGGGGATAATCGGGAAATGCAAAAACAATATTTGCTTCTTTCCCGGAAAAGGGTATTAAATAAGCATAGCCTTGAGGCGCAAAATTATTATTGAGCCAGGCAGCAAGTTGATTAAATTTAAAAATGCCTTCAACTGTAGCACCTTTTAAAGTTACGGTCAAATCTACTTCATAATTTTGCATCTTAGTATTGTAGGCCGCATCTCCCGTAGCTACTACAACTTGGGTAAAATTTTTTGCTAATTCTTCAATAGTATAGTCAGAGTTATAAACGATTTTTGCTTTAACCTGCTTTGCTAACTGATGATCAAAAGAATCCGGGTGTCTTCCCCGCAAGTTGCTATAACCCAAATTTCCTCTAATTATACCTTTTGAATTCTCCCCAAAAAAAGTAATCTTATTAATTTGGGCAATTGGCCTAAGATAAATTCCATATTGATTAGCAAAGTAGGCTAAAGAATTTGCATAAGGCCGATTAAGGATATCCAGTAGTATTTCTCCATTAACAAAGCGATCTCCAGCAATTTTCCTTTTTTCAAAAATAACAGGATTAATACCATGCTGCTCTAAAATTTTTGCGCAAACTAAACCAGATAAGCCTGCTCCCATAATAGCTACTTCGATGACAAACACCTCTTATCCTGTTTATAAAATCCCCGATTTGCGCAATTTTATGCAATTACCGCACAGTCTACAGCCGCCCCCAGTCAGCTTCTTTTTTTATCCACTCTACAATGGCAAGTCTACCACTGGGAAAACTCCCTATGGTTATTTATTTTCTAAACCTTCAGTATAAATAATATCCTACTTTTCACAATTAACTAACAAATAATCAGATGTACAAACTGTTAGTAATTTTTTTCTTATCCTTTAATAAATTTAACTTCAGGAGATGATAAAATGGTTATTTCAGTACAAAAAATTGTAAAGCTTCTGGCAGTATTTTTTCTTTTGACTTCTACATTACTCGTATGGTACCTATGGGTTCCTAATTCCACTCAATCGGTAATGGGAGGTTTTGTTCATCAGTCCAAGTATGATCTAGAGAACTATGCCAAAATCAGAAACAAGGAAAATGAATATAGCGAAAGATTCCAGCGCCCAGCTAAGGAGCAGGCTCTGAATCTCAAGTATCATTTTCAATTGCCAGAACAAATTGATGAAGGAAAGCTGCCCAAAATTGCCCCAGGTTATCCGGGAAATTATGCTAATGCCGTAGATGTTATTCATGCCTATTATTCCATTCTAAAAGAGGCAGCTAATATGTACGGCTATTCCGGAGGATGCGGTACTGTAGGCTTAGATAAACTACCTTATCCCTATGCTTATGAACTGCTAAGCCCTAGTAAAAAAATGCAGTTGCCTTTAAGTTCCTTTATCCAATCCTTTTCCGGAATTGGCCACACTACCCTTTTAAAAGTTCTTCCTGCATATATGCCTCCCGATACACCGGAAAACAGACAATATCATTTAGTAGAAATTGAAGTAATTACAGGCCCCCGCTATAAGGAAAACAAAGCTCAGCCTAGCTGTTTTGCTTATTATTATGGGCTCATAACTACCGAACAGGTTGCTTCCGGTGGCTGGAAAATTAAATCATTAAATTATCTACCAGAAGATTTTTTATGTGCTCCTTACCACCATTGGGACTGGGATGCCCCAAGTATTGTTGAAGCTATTTATAAGAACTGGTACGGACTAATCGATAAAATTGTCAATATTGAAAGAAAAGATTCTCTCATCTACGTTTACGCTATAGGCAAGCAAGGTAGATATAGGTTTGATTTTGTTCGATTGACAAATGGTTATGATATTTTATTACATGAGTATATTGCACAAGGTATCCGCTGGAAAGAAACAAATTTACTAAAAAAAGAACATCAAGATTTTAAATTTTCCATCTTAAATTCCTGTTTTAAAAATTAGTTTCAACTATGGCTGTTAATTCAGGGGACTTCAATGGGAAGGCACTAGATTTATTAACTGTATTCCTTTGGAAGTAGGATGGATTTCTTTGCCCTTGCGCTCGTAACAGTTGTCTGCTCATAAAGAAAAGGCTGGCTTAAAACTGCTAAAAACCTCCGGGCAACTAAATCATAAATTTTACGTTCCTCTGAACTTAAAGCATTTATGTCCAAATAAAGCAGCCTGTGAACTTACCAGGCTGCTTTGTTTTATTGAATATCGATTTTTCTTCCTTTAGACTTTGAAGGTTCACTCTTTGGAACTGTAATAGACAAAATACCATCTTTATATTCAGCTTTTGCTTGATCCGATATTACCCCTACAGGCAGGGGAATCGTCCTAGAAAAATTTCCATAATACCTTTCTGTTCTGTAGACGTTTTCATCCTTTAACTCATTTTCCTTTTTTGTCTGTCCAGAAATTCTTATGGAGTTTTCATCAATATACAAATTTAAATCTTCTTTTGCAACACCAGGTATTTCAGCCTTGACTATTATATCAGCGTCTGTTTGGTAAATATCCACTCTCGGTGCTGACATTCCGCTAAATAATTTTGTTGGTAAATAATCAAAGAAATTGCTCATTTCCCTTCCAAAGTTATCCATATCCCTAATAGAATTCCACGGAATAAGACTCATGTAAAATCCTCCTTTATATTTTTAAGTTTAGGATTTGCTTTTTTTAATTTTTTATAAGTATTTTTCGAACATGTTTAACAAAATTCTAGCTTATAAATAATTAATCCTTAATCATGGCTAGCAAATTTTAGGTTTATATTACTCAATAATTATCCTTTGTTGCTAATAATCCTCTGCTTAAAACTTACCATCTATTCCTATGTATCCTTGCTGGGTAAAATCGTTCCGTAGGTTCTTTAGTCTCTGCGGGGTAACCAATTGGCATGATGGAGAGAGGTATAATGCTTTCCGGTAATCCTAATAGCTTTTGCAGTGCCTTTACTCTGTCTTCCATGGGATATACACCAAGCCATACTGAGCCTAACCCCAGTTCCTGTGCCATCAAAAGCATATTTTCCATGGCAGCAGAACAGTCCTGTACCCAAAAGCCTGGAAATTTTTCCAGAGACAGATCACCACAAACAACAATTGCTTGGCTAACCTCTTTTAGCATTTGGGAATAGGGGTGAAACTTTGGTATCTCATTAAGAACGGCTTTATCATCAATAATAACAAAGTGCCAGGGCTGCTCATTGCCAGCAGATGGTGCTGCCATGCCTGCTCGTAATATCTTTTCAATCAGTTCCTCTGAAACTACCCTCTCGGTATATTTTCTAATGCTTCTCCTATCGAAAATTGCCTGCATAATTTACCTCCTTGTTTTCCTTTAATAAGGTTTTATCCCAACATAAGTTTTTCTATACAACGTATAAAAAACTGGTAAATTATTATTATAAAAAACGCTATCAAATATAGCAAATTTTAATTACTAATAGAAAAGGGGAGAAAAATGAACGAAACTGTAAAAACCATCTTAAACAGACGAAGTATACGAAAGTTTAAAAAGGAGCAGATTAAGGACGAAGAACTACAAACTATCCTTGAAGCAGGTAAATTTGCTCCAAGTGCCATGAACCAGCAATCCTGGCACTTTACTGTGGTACAAAAGAAGGAAATGCTGCAAAGGATAAATGAAGTCTGTAAAGCTGCTTTTCTAAAATCGGGCAACAAAAACTTTGAGGAAAGGGCTAAAGCCGAAGACTTCAGTATTTTCTACAATGCTCCCACCTTTATTATCGTTACTGGCGACCAAAAAGCCATTGCACCGTAAAATGACGGAAGCTTGGCACTAGGAAATATGTTTCTGGCAGCAGAGTCTTTAGGGATTGGCTCTTGCTGGATACATACAATGAATTTCGTATTTCCTACTGAAGACGGGCAAATTCTAATAAAAGAATTGGGCATTCCTAAGGATTATGTCTCTGTTGGTTCTGGTGCATTCGGTTATAAAGGCGAGGGCCAACCCTCCCCTGCTCCAAGGAAAGAGGGCACAGTAAATATTATTAGATAACCTGGATAAAGTGTAATTGAAAGCACCATCCAATGCTCTATTGAGTAATATGGTGCTTTCTAAGTACCTGAATGCAATTTATTTTATAACACGCTATTATTTAGACTACAAATATTAGTATTCCATTTAAGCCATTAAATAATAGATTTGATCGGAGAAGCTCATATTTTTTGTGTCCCATTTTCTTGGTGGACAATCTATAGTCTCATAAGGAACCCCTAACTCATCAACAAATTGAAAAAATCTTTTATCTAACCAAGGAGGTGTCCAAGCACCCGACCTGCAAATATGTATTGCTGTCACTTTAATGTCCCCATCCAAATCATTTAATGATAGGTATCGTACATTGTAAAAACTATTTATAGCTTTAAAATACTCCGGCTTTTCGGCAGTATACGGGCTATAAATAATATTTGCCTGTTCTATCAATTTGCTCTTTAAGAGCTTACCTAGCCAATTAGCGCAATTAACTTCAAAATTTAAATTAGAAAGACCTCCATAGCCCAAATCGGAATGGGCATCAAATAAGTACACCGTAGAACAGCCATTATTTTTGGCTATATCAAAGGACAATGCATGGGAGTCGGAAACATAAGCTTTTATACCCTTTACAAATTGAAAGTGCTTTTTAATCTTCTTCCAAAACGTATCTGCCTCTAAGGATAACTGAAAGGTTTTTTTTATATCTTTTCCACTTGCCTTTAATTGAAAATACCGTTTATACCATAGATTAATCCTGTTCTTATTATTCTCTAAATATGAACCCCCATTTTCATTTTTTGTATTAATGAAGTAATCCCAATCAATGGATAGTAAGCACTTTTGCATAATATCACTCGCCCCCCAAGTAATAGTAATTACTTATGACCTAAAGTGCTTTTGCAGCAAATTAAAATTCTCTTCCCTTATAAAACAATACTGATAGTCCATAGGATAGAAGCATGAATATAACAACCCCGGCACTTAGCAATACTCCAATGGCCACATTCCCTTGGGATTTTATGAAATTAGCTCCCTTAAGGCTAAAGTCTTTAAAATCTTTACGCAGGCCCTTTATTTCTAGAATCGGTGCTATCTTTTACCCCTCCTCATACAGCAGCTTCAGCATTTCCTGGAGTTCTTCCAAGGAAATGTTGATAGTCTGGGCAGCTGACACTCCCTCTAACAATTTCTCTTCTACAATTCTAGTCCTTGCCTCTTTAAGCAATTCCTTCTTCTGCGCTGAAACGAAAGAGCCTTTTCCTGGCATACTTACAATGTAACCTTCTTTTTCTAATTCCTCATAAGCTCTTTTAGTCCGGGCTATGCTTAATTCTATTTTTAACCGGCTTGATTGCTGTAAGTAACTGTTAATTTATTTTTAAACCTTAATAAAATTTGGTAAAATGTTTTTCCTAATAGAAGTGCAAAAATAACATTCGCTACAGCATGCAAAGTATCAAAAGCAAAACTAGCGATATACGTTGCAATAAAAGTTTGTAAATTTAAAGGGTAGACAAAACCGACCCAATGCCAAATATTCATAATCCAGCCAAACAAATATCCCCATAAACCACCTAAAACTGTAAATGCCCCTAAATGCATTTGCTCTTTCCCATGAGCAAGCACCGCTGCAGATACTCCGGTCAGTCCCCAGCAAAACATTTGCCATGGTGTCCATGGTCCCTGGCCTAAAAACAAATTAGAAACTAAAGCAGCAATAGCACCAGTTAAAAAGCCCGTTTGGGCACCAAAAACATATCCTGTAATCATTACCATAAAAGTCGTGGGCTGAAAACCGGGAATAATAGCAAAAGGCACCCGGGCAATAGCAGCTAAAGATGCCATTGTAGCTATAACGGCAACATCCTTAGCTGATGTTGAACTGCCCTCAAAGCGGCAAAAAAATGCCATTAAAGCTAAACATAATAGGACAGCCGACAGTAAGGGCCAGTAGTTTCCAAGTAAAGAATTTCCCTGAAACAAGCCGACTGCCAAGATAACACCTATGCCCAATACTAAGCCGGGGAAAAAATACTTCTTCATTTCGTCCCCTTCTTTGGAACAGTTTTTTGCACAGTTGACTTCTTCACTACCGGATCAACATATTTTCCACCGTTAACCGGATGAGGATTACCAGATAAAGCTAATAAGCTATACGCAGTAACCAACACTTTAGAAGAAGGGGTTTCTGCAGTCCAAGAAAAAAAGCCCTTTTCCTTTTGCAAACCCAGCAGATGAGTCAGCACATTTTTACCATTAACGCTCCACTCTTTTGCCGCCGGGTCAATCCCTGCCGCCACTAATCCCTGGATCACCCAAGCATCAGTTGCACTATTCGATTTATCTCCCATCCAACCGCTGTTAAAACCTCCATCCTTGCCTTGGCAAGTTTTTAAATAAGTCACGGCCTTTTGCATAGCCAAGGAATTGGACTGATTTTCACCTAAAACCGTTAAGGCTTGAAGAGCAGCACCAGTATCGTCAGCATCGCTGTCTACGCCTTCAAACCAGCCAAATCCACCATCTTTATTTTGCCGATCCAAGAGCCATTGCTTAGCCAATTCCTGATTAGGAATTTTTTCTCCGGCAGAAGCAAGAGCTAAAATAGACCAGATATGGACATTAATCGCCCCTGTTTCTTGCTGAGCAGGCTGTCCAAACTGCCCATTCTTTTGTTGAAAAGAAGTAATTTTTTGCACTAAGTTAGTACCTTGGTAGACAGTACTTTGTTGAGCAGTAGTTAACGCTAAAAGCAAGCGGGCGTAATCACATGTAGTCTTTAAAGTTTCCTTGCTCTTCATAACATAATCCAGAGGGCTTTGACCTTTTGGTTTCCAATTGTTACTCGTCACATTTTCCCCTACAGAGGATAGTGCCATCATCACCCATAGCGTTGTTGTCCGGTCACTGGGACGTCCTTCCCGTGGACTAAAACCACCATCTTTATTTTGTACACTATGCAAATATTGCAAACCTTTGGTTATATTGACCTGATAATCCTGCTTCCATAAAGCCGGGGCAGCAAAAGCATAACAATTAAAAGCAAAAAAACTTAAAACTACCAAACTAATATTAACCAGTCTGTTTTTCTTTAGCATCATTCAAACTCCTTCCAAATATATTAAGACTATCACAATCATTAAACTAATGGTTGTTGTACTACTTTTTTCCTAAACCGTACTAGAATTTCGTAAAACGAACGTCCTAAGAGTAGGGAAAATAGTAAATTACCTAGGGCTCGAACTGTTTCAAAACTAAAAGAGGCCAGATAAGTTGCCAAAAAACTATTAATACTTAAGGGATAAACAAAGCCGACCCAATGCCAGAAATTCATAATCCAGCCATAGAAAAAACCCCATCCAAAACAAAACGCAGAAAATATTTTATGCCTAAATTGCTTTTGTTTACCGGTAAGAAAAGAAGCTGAAGCTCCCGCCAAGCCCATAGCAAACATTTGCCAGGGAGTCCATAAACCTTGACCTATAAAAAAATTGGCTGTAAATACAGCTAAGGCGCCCACCAAAAAACCTGCCTTAGGGCCGAATACATAACCTGTAATCATAGCAATAAACATAGTTGGCTGAAAGCTCATTAAAGCTGCAAAAGGAACTTTTCCTGCCGCACCTAATGCAGCTAAAGTAGTTAACAATGTTAATTTGCGTACGTTGGTTTGTCTCTTTTCAAAATCAGAAAAGAACATGCCTAAAGCAGCTAAAACAATAATTGTACTCAATACAGCCCAGTTTAGTTCAAAAGGAAAAAGATTAGGCAGTATACCAACAGTTAGAGGAAACAAAATTAAAAAAATAAACACTACCTTACTCATTTAACATTATTACCCGTGACTGTAAATTGCTGCTGATTCAAAATAGTGGACATTTTATTTAATATTTTTTCCCCTTGTTTCAAAGTAACCACTTTTTCAACTATGTTATGAAACAATTTGCTGATTTGCGGTGAATAAAAAGTTGAATCAGTCAATATATCATACTTACTTCCCTGGGCAACAAAAGAACCTTCGGCCATCAAAATAATATCTGTGGCATATTCTGCAGCAAATTCTACGTCATGGGTAATCATTAGAATAGCCATTCCTTGAGATTGCAGTTTCCAAAGAATTTTACCCAGTTCTTCTTTTAACTGATAATCCAAGCCCCGAGTAGGCTCATCCAAAAGCAAAAGCTTTGGCTTGGCGACTAACACAGTAGCCAAAGCCACTCTCTGCCTTTCCCCGGAACTTAAATCCCTGGGATTTGTCTGCAAATGATCCATTAAATGCAGCCTTTCCAAGAGCTTTTCACATATCCCATTATCAGGTAAGTTCAAATTATGTAAGGTATAATTTAATTCTTCCTTTACGGTTGGTAAAAACAAATAATCATTGGGGTTTTGGGACAAATAGCCAATATCCTTAGCCAGCTCTTCCACAGTCATCTTCTTAATATCCTGATTTAATATTTTCACCTGCCCCCTACTTGGCCGCAAAAGACCATTGATATTCCTCAGCAACGTTGTCTTTCCAGCAGCATTTTCACCCATAATCACCGTAAAATCTCCAGGTCTAATCTGCAAATTAATCTTTTTTAAAACTTCTTTGCCCGTAGGGTAAGCAAACCATAAGTTTTCCACAGATACAATACTATCCTTTTGGACGGGGACTACTTTAATATTTTTTTGTTGCACAGGACTAGCGCACTGCGTAATAGCAAAATGACGTTTCAATATTTCCCTGCCTTTTTTCACTGTAAGAGGAACATCTTGAAAACCTGCTCCTGCAAATAAATTGGCTAAAGGAGGAATAAAAGGAGAATGGTTCAGCGCAGCCCACTTGGCTGCTTGCTCAGGCTCCCCGTCAAAAGCAATTCTTCCTTTATTCATGACTATTACTCGATCAGCTAGATGAAAGCAGCGTTCTAACCGTTGCTCAACTAAAACTACGGTCAAACCGTTTTCTTCATTTAATCTTTTCAGCATTGTCAGAATTTCTTCCCCAGCAACGGGATCTAACTGAGATGTAGGCTCATCTAATACCAGAATATCCGGCTGCATTGCCAGGATGGCTCCTAAAGCAACTTTTTGCTTTTGACCACCGGATAATTCAGGAATAAATTGTTGTAAATAATTGGATAATCCTAAAGCCCCCGTAACTTCCATCACGCGCCTTTTCATTAAATCATTTGGCAAACCTAGATTCTCCAAACCAAAAGCTAATTCTTCTTCCACATTAGTCATTACTAATTGGCTTTCCGGGTCTTGAAAAACCATTCCAATCTGTTGGGCTAACTTTCTCTTGTCTAACCTTTGAATTTCCTGACCATTTAAAGAAACCTTACCGCCAAAGGTACCTCCGTAGAATTCCGGTACCAGACCCGTTAAAGCTCTGACCAATGTAGATTTACCACATCCTGAGCCACCTACAATTAAAACAAACTGTCCTTCTAAAATTTCCAAGTTTATTTTTTCTAAAGCAGGTTTTGTTTTTTCAGGGTAATAGTAAGTTAAATTTTCGATTTGAATCTGGGCCATTTTTTACACCCCCAACTTAAAAATGCCGGAATAGCCAGTAAAAAAATCAATACAGCTGCTGCCGGGAAATCACTTCGAGTAATATTTTCGAGACGTGGATAATAAGTGTAATTAGCCCAGCCTTGCCATGCCGACCAAAGGCCAAGCAAAAAAGCCAATACTGTTGCTGACATAATCAAGGAATCTCTGGGACGCCAAAGTTCCCTGCTGTAATACGTTCTTTTTCCGCTTCCATAGCCTCTAGCCTGCATAGCTTCTGCCGTCTGGAGAGAAGACTCTAAAGAAGATAAAAGTAGTACATTGATAATAGGCAACCGATTCTTAACTTTCTGCATAAAACTACCCGTATCTAATTTGGCACCCCGACAGCGTTGAACTTCCGTAATGCGCAGCACATCTCCCAACATTAAAGGGAAAAGCCTTGTACCCATAGTAATAGCCAGTACCGACTTATTACCCAAGCGACTGAAGAGCTTCAGAACTTTATCAGGATGCACAGCATAGGTATATAAACAAAAAATGCTGATAATTACTAGCAAACGAACACCCATAGCAGCTCCATAGCACAAAGCCTCTAAGGTAATCCGTATTCTTCCTATGACTGGAACATTCGGCCCGTTCCACAAAACCGTAGTTCCTACATGTACCAGACAAGAGTTAACCAGCATAATAATGACCAGCATCCCCAGGCTGACTTCCAAATAAGGCTTCCATTCACGTAAATTCTCAGCAGCAGCTAGAACTAAACCTGTAACTAGCAGTAAACCAAACAAATATACGGGATGGGAAAATAATAGCGCTAAAAAAGTCACGACAACAATAAAGCTTAATGCAGTCAAAGGATGTAATTGATGAATTAGATTATGCTTTGCACGATAAATTAACACATTGCACCATTTCCTTATTTTTTTACTGCACCGGCAAGCTCAGGACCTTACCTCCAGATACAGCTGCCTGATAGCAACTTTTAATTTTTTCCGGGTGGCCGGCAAGAATATTAACCGCCTGTTTTAAACCTGCTTCATCAATACCAACAACAAGCCACAAGGGCTTTTCATCACCATTACCATCACCTGTGGCAACAATAGCTCCTGCACTTTTAGTTAAGGTTTTAGCTACTTTATTTGAAGAATTAATAATTTCTAAACCCTTACCAGTAAAATGTACACACGTTCCTGTTTTACTGTAGGCAGCATTTAACTCCGATAGACTTTTAATCTGCCTTAGCTTCTTCCATTCTCCCAAAACTATAGTAGGCCCAGTTCTTGTTAGGGATTGGTTTTTTGCTAAATCTTGACACTGTACACTGGCGACTCCTTTTGCCTTTAGGACTTGCTTTAGTTTATCAGCCAACTCCTGATTTTCAGATAAACTTAAAATTGTTGTCGTTTTAACCTTACCTTTATAACCATGGAGAAAAGGTTCAGGATAAGAACCAATAACAGCAGGGAACGTAGACATACTCTCCCATTTGTGATAATCCCACCAAATTACATCGCCTAGATGGGGCAAATAATCTAAAACTCCTACATTTGCAAAAATGCCATTTACATAATACATCCAGGCCTTTTTTTGACCACTTTCAGCTGTTAATCCGTTAATGCCAGTAATAAAGCCTCCTCCCTGGGCAGTTTCCAGTTGAGCTGAGCTTTGTAAAACATCGAAAACTGTCCAGTTTTTTTCTAATATAATTTCTTTTTTTAACAATGAACTCTTCCCAAAGTCTTTCGTAATCCATAAGGAAACAGTTTTTCCACTGCTTTTTTTACTTGAGGATACTGACGAAGTATTGGTATTGGCAACTTGAACAGCAGCGTTATTAGCATTATTCTCTTCTTGTTTATTTGATTGTTGATTAGACTGTTCAGCTTCTTTAGTCTTATCTTGCAGCTCTTTTTGTGTTTCTTTTTCTGTGAGATTAGCTGCCTGAGTATTCTGTTGAACTTGGGCAGCTTGTTGTTGAGCATTGGCAGATTGCTTAGAGCTATTGCCCCCGGCACATCCATTCAATAGGGCTGCCGATAGTAATAATACTGCCAGTAAAGCTAGTAAAGGCTTCTTTTTCATTTCACAACCTCCCAAGGATAAATTCCTCACAATTTTTTATTTTACTGATTCAACATAATTACACTTTTCTAAGAATTATTACTCAAGTCAACTTTGTTTTGATAAACCGTTTACATTTTTAATAGTTTATCAATCAAAACAGCTGCTTCTGCTCTGGTTACATAACCTAAAGGAGCCAAAGTATCTTTACTGCGACCAGTCATCAACCCCTGGGCAACAACATTAGCCAGACTATTTTTAGCCCAAGTTGGAATATTTTCTTGATCCGTAAAGGCTTTTAAAGCATCGGTTTGCTTTAGTGCTTTCTCACCCTGTTTTATCTCTAAAGCGTTGTTGAGCATAACTGCCAATTCAGCTCTTGTTACATAACTGTCAGGCGAAAAATGATTGAAAGATGTACCTTTTAAAATATTAGCTTTGGCTGCAGCTGCAATATAATCTGCATACCAGGCATTTTGAGGAACATCAGTAAAGTTTAATTCGTTTCTTTCTATTGCTAATCCTAAGGCCTTAGCTAACAAAACAGCGCACTGAGCCCGTGTAATCTTTTGATTTGGTTCATATTTTCCTGCAGTTGTACCGGACACAATTTGTTTTGCACTCAAAGATTTAATTGCATCTTCTGCCCAATGTCCAGCTAAATCTTTATATTGAACCTCGCTTTTTAATAAAACCAAGCATCCTGTCTGTGAAGATGCGACCTGGATCACTCCGGATTTAGAATTTATTTCTTTACCCACAAAACTGAATTGACCGTTTTCGTATTGATAAAGTCCTATTAACTCAGAATTATCCGTAAGAACTTTATCTGTAATTTGCATAGTTAAGGGCTTTGCTAAAGATACTAAAAACATTTTCTTATCTGCATCCTGCAAACGGAATTGATAGCTTTTCCCAACTACTTGTAATTTCAAACTACTGTTAGATTTAGCCTGAGCAGTTTGCTCAATCTCTTTTTGTAACTCTGAACCGTTTTCTTCTAAAGCTAATACATAACCTTCACCTTCTTGTTCCTGACCAGTTACAAGACATGTCAAGGCATCACTAAATTTGATACTTAGTTTTATTCCATTCTCTTTTAAATTTTTTGCCGTTTCTTTGGTCATTAAAAATTCTAGATTTCTTTTCTTTTTTGATATGCCAGGCAAATTTACACTCATTTGCTTGGCATTATTTTCATCCTGGGTAATAGAATCTTGCATTCCATTATCTTTAAACACTTTGTTTAGATTTTGCCAAAAATCCTCTCTTTGCTCCAATATCTCTTTGATTTGTTCTGCCTTTAAAGAAACAGTTGTTGTACTGTCACTAGAAGTGACATTTAGATGGTCCAATGCTACTGAATCGGCTTTTAAAAGCATTTTTTCTTTTTGTTTTTGTAAGCTATCTGTTAACTCCTGCATATTTGCATCAGTGAACTTGCTCCGAACTACTTTTACCCCATCATCCATAACATCGTTTAAAGCCTCTAAACATTGGGGTAATGTAGAGCCTTTATAATCAATAATCGCTGCCAGCGCATGGTCTGTTACATATGTGACTAGTTCTACCGCTTCCTTAGCTTCCGTATCTTTGTCACTTAAAGCTTTATACACCTCACTATTTAAAAGCTTATTTAATTTTTTTAATGCTTGATCTGGTTTCCATATACCGTCTTGTATTTTATCTTCCATTATTTTCGCTTTATCCATAGCAATATCGACTAATAAATTACCAGTATTGGCAAATTCATTATCTGAGTAGCTATTATTTCCACCGGAAGAATTCTTTTTAATATCGCTCCAGCTAGGGCCTCTAGAATTCATATCGGCACTATACCACCAAATAATTTTATCTCCGTTTGTAACTTCTTGATCAGGCGCAGGTACCTCAGGCGTTATATTGCCAACCTTGTACATCCATCCGTTCTGTCCGTTGTTTTCCTGACCAGAAATACTAGTTACGAGGTCGCCATCTAAAATGCATTTCAAATTAGTAGCTAGTAATGCTTCTAAAGCGTTATTTTTATTTTTTCTTAAAGTCACGCTTTCAGGCCCATACAATAAATCGCCGCTTCTGCCAACAACAGCAATTTCTACGGAAATTTTATCGCTGGAAGGATCTTGGTTACCACCGCTGTCACTAGTAACTTGAATTTCATCTCGCCAAGTAACTACATTAGGATAACCGTTGCTATTTTGATTGCTAACAAAGTAGTTGACTGTTCCTTCTTTAATATTTTTTATAAAAACTTCCTTGCCTTGGCTAGTATAAGTTTCATCTCCTACTTTTACTGTATATTCGCCAATGGCTGCAGCTTCATCCGATGTTAGATTTTGTAATCCTGTAGGGTAAACGTATTTCTGGGCACTAATTTTAATTGTCACTGTATCCCCTGCTTTTGGTGATGGAGGATCTACTGTTACTATGGGCAGATAGGTTTTACCGGCCCAGGTTTTGCTGTCATAGCCACTGATATAAAAGATGATTTCGTCTCCGTCCTCTACGTTATAGCTACCTGCTCCTAAATCAAAAACGCTTGGGTCAATAACCCCATTGCGCAGCACATAATAGCTCCAGCTGGTGTTAATACTATCTCCGTTCTTTCCCCCTTCTCCCATAATTTCACTAACAAAACCGTCAGAAGCTTTGACATTATCCTTGCCAACGGCTTTTTCCAAAGCATCCAATGCTGTACCACTAACGGTTACTGTTTCATCTTTTAGGCTCTCTGTGGCACCCTCAACTCGCACTCGGACTGTTTTTTCGCTAACGGGGTCAGGTTCAGGTTTGGTATCTTTTTGTAAATTATAAAATACATTTCCATTAACTAGATCAGCTATGGCAATAAGTGCTTGTCTAGTTGCCAGGGAATTACTGGTGCCATTCTTACTGTGAGAAAAAGATTTATCTTCTTTTTGAAAGGCAAATAAAGCGTCGATCATTGTTTTACCGTTCTTTTGCCACTCGCTAGAAGTTACATCTATCCCACAAGCTGTTAGCCCTCTAATAACCATAGCAATAGATTCAGTATTTTCCGTAGAACCACTCTGATACCCGCCGGAATCTAGTTGATTGTTTTGCAAAAATTGTTCTGCTTTAGCAATTGCCTCTTTGACTCCTGTTACATCTTGATGACTGGACAAAGCCATCAATGTCATCCCGGTGACATCCACATCTCCTATATTCCCGTCTAAGGCAAATCCTCCATCCTGCTTTTGCTGTTCAAGTAGATAAGCTATAGCTTTATCAGTGTTGTAACTTGCTTTCATAGTATCTAAAGTAATCACTGCCCAGATAGTATCGTTAACAGCTCCACCAAAATGGCCCTGATCTGTTTGCTTGTCAACTAATTCAGTCACTATATTTCTTTCATTGACATTAGCCGGGTTTTGTCCGGCCCCTTTCATGCCTAATATGGTTTTAGCATAGTCCCTTGCAGGTGATTCATTATTTAATGAATCCAATTGCCAATCTGGTAATATCCAAGGACTTTGAGTCAAATCTACTCCTGCATTTTTAAGGCCAATTACTTCTTCCCAGTTTTCCAAGTTCGTTTTTTGATTTTCATAGTAAGTAACAATATCTTGCAACTCATCATTTAGTGAATCCTCAGCCAATGCTGGAAATGCAAAGGAGCATAATGATATAATCGCCAATAAAATTAAACTTAATTTTTTAAGCACAATAACACCTCCATTCATCTGTAAACAGGATAACAAAATTTCTTACCGAAACAATTAATTAAGATGATTTTTTCAATTTAATAATGGCAGAGTAAGAAGTTTCTTAAAAAAGGGTACAAAAAAATCACCTCCCTATCATCCGTAGCTCTGGCGTTTACAAAAACAGGCAGGTCTCCTGGCTCTGGTTCATCAAGATTTTACGTCTTCCCAAGTTCTCACTTAGTGACATAATTGTAAAATCCCTCACCTTTACAGTGGCGGGACCGCTCCGGATTTCCACCGGCTTCCCTTTTAAGTTTTACCCTCGAGTAAAACACCTATTTTTTAGAGTATTTAATTTTTTTACTATTTTTAATTAATTTGAAAGACTAACGGCTTCTTTTTCTTTACGCTTGTAATCTAAGTATAAATCGATTCCTTTAGTCAGTGATTCATATACAGTTTTACCGATTAAATAGCCTAGATCCGTTGCCGTCCCAGCATAAGGAATCGATTTTCCATTACCTGTGCAGGCTACCACAATAGCATCACTTGTTGTCCCGGTTACCTGTTCCCCATTAGCCAACTTAATTTGTTTTTTAAATAAAGATCTTGCCTTGGCTTCTGTAGCAGTCATAACAGCATTAATCATGGCTGCTTCAGTTAAGTTTCCATCAATCAGTACGATTAAATTAATGGTTCCCGGGCAATTATTATTAGTCACTTGTCTTATTGGTATACCGGCCACACCCGGATTACCAATCCCTGCAGTACAAAGAGTAACGACTTTCAAGCTCTCAATTTGGCAGCAGCTCATAAGCGTATTTTTAATACTGACTGCTGTCATCATGCCAACTATATCTTTTTTAAGTTCCAACCCCGCTGCCACTTGCTGCAAATCTTTTTCCGGATCGTCTCCCCCATAATTCAAATCAACTGTATGATTTAAAATATAATTTGCTGTACGTAAATGTCCACCTAAAATAGCAGAACTTGCTACTTTCAAAGGTTGATCCGCTTTGATCAGCAATGTATTTGGTTCGGGCACTTCAAGTGTGACCCCTGATATTGGTATTTGTTGATGAATATATACTAATTCCTCTAGCAACTTTTCCCCTCCTAATAAAAAAACTCTGTCTACAAAACAGAGTTTAAAGTGTTATTCTAAAAAAGGTATAGAAAAACAGCCATCTCTATCTTCCGTAGATTAGCATCTTCAAAACAGGCAGGTCTCCTGGCTATGGTTCATCAAGATTTTACGTCTTCCCAAGCTCTTGCTTAGTGACACTAATGTAAAATCCCTCACCTTTACAGTGGCGGGACCGCTCCGGATTTCCACCGGCTTCCCTATTAAGTTTTGCCCACAGGCAAAACACCTATTTTGTTAAATATATTTTTTTAATTATTTTCCATTTTTCTACTGCTAGTATATCACTTCTATCCAGTAATGGCAATATACATTTCAATGACTCAACTAACACATTTATTTCGCTAAACAATTCTTGGACATCTGTTAAAGATTCCGGGCCAATGTTGTCAGCAATTTGGCCTGCATCTAAATAGGAATACTGCCGGCAATCCATTTAGCAGCAACTTTACGTATTGCACTTAACAAGTCCGGCACCCTTGGTAAGAGTTGACGGACTAAAAAAATCACAATATAATTAGCTCAATAGAATAATAAGACAGTTCGTAACCATCCTGTCTATAAACAAAACTACGGGCTAGCTATCGGCAAAGATAGCTCATTTTTGTTTTTTATAGGGCAGTATACGCCCTTTTTTTATTGTTTTGAACTATTTTATTGGAACATATTGGGGGGATATAATGAAACTTATTGGTATAACTACAACTGTACCAATAGAAGTACTAATTGCTGCAGGCTATAAGGTAATTGACCTCAATAATATTTTTGTCTCTTCGCAAGATTATATAAAGTACATTGAAATAGCTGAAAAAGATGGATTTCCCAAAAGTTCCTGCGCTTGGATCAAGGGTATCTACGGAGTTTGTGTCCAAAATAATATTAAGGAGGTTATTGGAGTTATACAGGGTGACTGCTCAAATACCAAAGCTTTATTAGAAGTTTATAAAAAAAAAGGCATTTCTGTACACCCATTCTCGTATCCTAGTAGTCACAAATTAGCAGACATTACAGCAAGTATTGATAAATTTATGGAAACGTTCCTCCTTACAGCAAATAAAGTGGAAAACACCCGTAAAAAGTTAAATAAGATTCGTAATTTGGCCAAAAGAATAGACGAGCTTACCTACATCCACAACAAAGCAACCGGATTGGAAAACCACCTGTATCAAGTGATGTTAAGTGATTTTAATAGGGACCCGCAAGAATTTAAAAGGTTGCTAGAACAAAAAATTATAGAAATTGAGCAGCGACCCCCTTTGAAGCATAAATTGCGTCTTGGCTATATTGGGGTTCCTCCTATGACTTGTGATTTGTATGATTATGTAGAAAAATTGGATGCCCGTTTTGTTTATAATGAAGTACAGAGAGAATTTGCCTTTCCACGTGGGGCTACAGCCAAAAATATCTACGAACAGTATCACGACTACACTTACCCCTATGATCTCAGTTTTAGATTGGATGAAATTAAAAAACAAATTAATGAACGTCAATTAGATGCACTAGTGCATTATACTCAAACATTTTGTCATCGTGGAATAGAAGATATTGTAATTAAGCAAACGCTTGATCTACCTATTCTGACAATTGAAGGAGATACGCATAATCGCCTTGATGCCAGAACTAAACTGCGTCTTGAGGCCTTCCTTGATATGTTACTTGATTTGAAGGAGGTAGATAAATGAGTATACTGGGTATAGATCTTGGAAGCCGTGAAGTTAAAATCGTAATGATGGATAACAAAACATTAGTGTACAAAAATAAAATAAGCACCATGTCTTTTTACAGAAACTATTGTAAATTTGACGGTAAAGTGATTGTTGACATTAAAAAATTGGGTATTCGCAATATTAAAACTGCTATATCCACTGGGTACGGTAAAAACAATACCGATTTAAACGAGTTTAAAGCTATCAATGAAGTTAAAGCCCATGTGTATGGGGCACTGTTTCAAACTAGCTTAAGAGATTTTATTCTTTTAGATATAGGTGGACAGGACGTAAAAGTTGCTAAAGTAGAAAAAGGAATAATAACCGACCTAGAACTAAATGAAAAGTGTGCTGCTTCCTGCGGCAGGTACCTGGAAAATATGGCAAGTGTTCTCGAAATACCCCTAGACGAACTATTTAAGCATTATGAAAATCCAGTTGAACTTAATTCCACCTGTGCCGTATTTTCAGAGTCCGAACTGATTAGTAAGATTGCTGAAGGAATAAATATAAAAAGGCTTTGTGCCGGAGTAAATTGCTCACTTTACAAACGGCTAAAGCCTCTATTAACAAAATTCACAGGAAATTTGCTTGTTTTATCCGGGGGAATTACCTCTAATCAAGCCCTAATCAAAAACTTAAAAGAACTGTATCAAGATATTATATTACTGCCAGAGCCACAGTTTAATGGAGCAATAGGTTGTTGTTATTACGGCAGTATGATTAAATCAGAAAAATAAAAACTTAAGAAAGCGAGATATTGAAATGAACTCAATTAAAAAACTTACTGCATCTGCATTAGTCATTGCGCTTTACATTGTCATTATGTATACAACTCAGGGATTTGCCTTTGGACAATATCAGATAAGAATAGCCACATCTCTATATGCTTTAAGTTATATTTACCCATATTTAGTGTTCCCTCTAGGCTTGGCAAACTTTCTCAGCAATACCATTATGGGAGGGCTTGGTCCACTTGACATGTTTGGTGGCGCTTTAGCCGGGATTCTGACTGCAGGAACAGTTTGCTATATTAGAAAATTTAGACTCAACCAGTGGCTAATAGCGCTAGCCATAATTTTTATTCCGGGTCTTATTGTACCTATATGGCTATCCATTCTGCTTAAGCTCCCATATGTCGTTCTTGCAACTAGCCTATGTATCGGCCAAGTGCTTCCAGGTATTTCTGGAGTTATACTTGTAAAACAGTTCAAAAGAGTATTATCAAAGTGGGATATTTCAGATTAAGGCTTGAGAATTTAATTTGCTTGTGAATTTTCAATATAAATTAAGCATTATTGTTAATTTTTTATTTATGAGCAGATGTGTGTAAATATTAAGATTAATAGACTATTGTTCATTCTTTTCACATGTGCCACATTGATTATAATACTCAACAATATATCTATCTATTTTTTGGCTGATTTTCAACAGTATCTCTTTGCTCATATTCATTTTACCGGCATTGTTAAGGATATTCCTTCCAATTTCTATTTTTCTTTTTATCTTCACACCCTACACCCCTCATCATAAACCATAGACATAATTTTACATGAAATATTGCCTCTTTGCAAATAATAAATTTATGCACATTGCAAATTCAGATGCAGCTTATATTTCTGTAAAGTGTTTTGGTAGGGAGTGAATAATATGGAAAATAAAGCTGAAATAAATAATAAAGCCATCGGGCAAAGAATACGTAAAGAAAGAGAAAAACTTCGACTTTCAAGGGAAGAATTTGCAGAAATCATTGGTCTTTCTGACTATTATGTTGGGCAATTGGAAAGAGGCGAAAGACAGATGAGCCTTCCTGTTTTAGTTAAAGTTACAAACTGTTTGCATGTATCCTTAGATTACCTGGTATTTGGGCAAGTTCATCAATATGTCGACTTTGTTAACGAGTTGCATAGCACCTATACAGTATGTAAAAGTAGTAAAGATGAACAGATAAATAGCCTACTTTCCAAATGTTCAACCCAGGAATTGGAGTTAGTTAAAAAACTTGTAAGAACTATTCTCCCTTATATGAGAAAAGACTAAACAATTTGTATTTTTTTCCCTTTTGTACTTCCTTTGAAATTATCTAAAGCATGTTCCCATGCTTCTACACCGATGTTTTCATCATAGTACAAGCTATTTTCATTTAAATGGGCCAATGCAATTTTAGCTGTAGCAAGCAAATCATCATTGGTCACATTAGTGTGTGGATCTACAAGCCCGTGCTCCAACTCCACATTTAAACCTGCCAAGAATTCTTCTGGCGAAAAGTTAACCTTTTCAAAATCAATTTCCAATTGTTTTGCTATGTCTTTGGCTTGTTCTAAAGTAAAATTTTTCATTTCTACACTTCCTTCATTTTTTATTAACCTTAATATAAATATGTTTTCAAAAACACTCTGAAAATATTCAGTAGGCGATCTCTAAAACCAAAAATCTCCTTTTTGGCAAAAAACTAAAATTAATGCCAAAAAGGAGATTCTCGTTTTTATAAAATAGCATTCTTGCAGCGAGTTTTTAATTTAGTAAAGCAAAATTTAAAATTGCTAAAAGAGTAAGCACTATAAACACTAAGCTCTTTTCATTCTTCCCTCCACAGTTTAAGCAAGCCACGAGTCGTATCTTCTATATTATCACTGCCTAGAATGGAGGAAATTAAGGAAACCCCATCTACTTTAGTGTTTTTGACTTCCTTAATGTTTGAAAAGCCAATTCCACCAATGGCAACAACAGGTACAGAAACACTCTTCTTAACTTCCTCTAAACATTTAATACCTATAGGGTTATTGGCGGCTGCTTTACTATTTGTGGGATAGACGGGACCAGCTCCAAGGTAATCTGCACCATTTTCTTCACCATATCCCGCTTCTGCAACATTAGACACAGAATAGCCTAAAATTTTATCCTTTCCTAACAATTTTCTTGCCACTTTGAGAGGTAAATCCTCTTGTCCAATGTGCAACCCATCTGCATCAACAGCAAGTGCAATATCTAAGCGGTCATTGATAATCAAAGGTATATTATTGGCTTTGGCTAGTGCTTTAATTTTTAACGCTAAACGATAAAAATCTGCAGAAGATGCTTCTTTTTCTCTTAGTTGAAGCATGGTAATACCACCTTTGATAGCTTCCTCAACAGCTTGGGGTAAATCCCTATTCTTTAATATAGTTCGATCTGTAACCAAATATAACGCATAATCTATAGGCATTTTACTTTTCCGCCTTTCAAAATATCTTCTGACGATAAGTTATACATATAATCAAATAACTTAACTCGAAAAGTTCCAGGCAATATCCCTTCTACAGCATTTGCAGTCATTTCCCCCGCTAGGCTCATAGCCATGATGGCAGCAGTACTGGAGATAAAAAAGTCTTGCTCCACACCTGCCGCAGCTGCCGTTAAGGCACCTGCCATACAGCCTGCGCCAGTGATTAAAGTCAGTAACGAAGTCCCATTTTCAACTAAACAAGTTCTTTCTCCATCTGTTATAATATCTGTTTTACCAGTAGCCACCACAACCGTTTGATATAACTTTGCTAAATTTTTGCAGGCTTCCAAGGCACCCTCTCCATCATCAACAGAGTCAACACCTCTTACTTTCCCTGCAGACCCCGCCAGAAATTTAATTTCACCCATATTACCCTTGATCACGGCTATTTTTCCAACCTCAAATAATCGTTTAATAACATCCATTTTCCGACTAATGGCACCGCAGGCAACGGGATCCAGCACAACAGGCTTATGTAACTCGGCAGCTTTTTTTACCGCTAAAATAGCTGCTTCTTCCTGCTCTTTAGTCAATGTTCCCAGGTTAATATAGAGAGCAGATATTAAATGAACAAACTCCTCCACCTCTGCTTTAGCTTCTACCATTGCCGGAGATGCCCCAAAACATAACAATATATTAGCACAATCATTAATCGTCACATAATTTGTTATAGCTTGAACTAGTGGCGTTTTTGCTTTAACAGCATGTAAAGTTTTATTGATTTTATTTAACATAATCGTTCTCTCCCCATCTTTTAGTATTAGCACTATAACGCATCACGAAATATAGGATACTTGTTGCCAACATGGTCGGAACCGTAGAACCTAAAGGTAAATCAAATCTAATTACAATATAGTAAGTTGATATTCCAAAGATAGCAGCTAACAGACCTGGAATATTAAACGCCGTGGCAGATCTATCTTGTTTAAAAATAAAATAGTCTACAATAATTACGGCAAACACCGGAGCAAAAAGGGAACCTATCATATAGAGAAAATTTTCATATTGTTCTAAAGGAAAAAATATAGCGAGTAAAATACCCAAAATCAAATAAATTCCAATGAGAAATTTTCTGGGGAGTTTTGGTGCTAAATTTAAAGTAGACCATACCCCTGAATAAACATCTAAAAATGTAGTTGTAACTGTAGCAAAAATAACAATGAATAAGGCTATATAACCCAGATTAAGCTGAGCCAGCATACTGATAGGATCAGAAGTTCCAGCATAAATTGCCGCTATTAAACCAATGCAGTACATCAATGAACTTCCTAAAAAATAACCGATAAAAGCACCCACAAAACTACCTTTAGCACTCTTTGCCGCCATGGTATAATCGGAGATTAGAGGTACCCATGATAATGGCATTATGATACTTAGTTCCAGGGCAGTTCCAAAGGAGATGCTTTCCAAAATAGGTTTAACTTGGCCACCTTGAACAACCAAACCTAGCATAATACAACTTAGAACTGCCAATAACATTACTGCAATGTTATTAATAATATGAATTCCTTTATCCATACTTAGTGCCCATAACCCAACCAAAATTCCTACAAAGACAATGATGATAGCCAGATTATTCAAGCCAAATAAATCTGTTGTTATCAGTTGTACAGACCTGGCACATTGAATGAGCATAATCCCTGTCCAGCCTAATAATTGGATGATGTTAAATATTGAGACAATAAATGAGCCATACTTTCCAAGAGCTGTACGGCTAGCTATTAAAGATGGTTTTCTTTCTCTAAAGCCAATGATCCCTACAATGCCTAAGATGAGGCAGCCTATTAAATGCCCAAGCAAAATGGCCACCATCCCTTTTACAGTTCCCAGTGGTGCAATTAAAGACCCGGTCATAATTTCGGCTAAAGAGACAGCAGCTCCAAACCAGAGGGCAAATAAACTAAACCCTCCCATAGTTCTTTCCTTAGGCATCCAACATCCCTGCCTTCTGATACAATCTGTAAAAATGATTGGTAGGACCAACCCCATGCCCAAGTTCTATGGAATGCTCAATCGCCCCATTAATATACTCTTTAGCAAGCTTTACAGCTTCCAGGGCAGAATATCCTTTGGCAACGTAAGCCGCAATAGCGGAGGAAAAAGTACAGCCTGTTCCATGGGTATTTTTGGTATTGATGCGCATACCCTTAAGATAGTTAAAGTTTTTTCCGTCATAAAATACATCTACAGCATCTCCAGTTAAATGCCCTCCTTTGACCACCACATTTTTTGCTCCCAATTGCTGAATCGCTTGAGCTGCTTTTTCCATATCTGCAACGGTTGTAATTTCTTCTCCGGTAATCACCTGAGCTTCATACAGATTAGGTGTCACAATGAGTGCTAGCGGAAATAAACGTTCAATTAAGGCTTGTTTTGATTCGGGTCGCAGAAGATGACAGCCACTTTTAGAAACCATAACCGGGTCAACAATAACATTGGCCGCCTTATTTTTGAGGAGACATTTCGCAATAATATTAATAATTTCCACACTGGGAACCATCCCAATTTTCACACCATGAATTACAATATCATCAAATAAACAATCAATTTGTTCTCGGACAATTTCTACGTCCATTTCCCTAACGCTAAGCACCCCTGTGGTATTCTGTGCGGTAACAGCTGTGATTACGCTCATGCCATAGGTACCAAGTGCACTAAAGGTTTTAAGATCTGCCTGAATTCCTGCTCCACCGCAAGAATCAGATCCGGCAATGGTTAATAGATTTTTCATTGAATTCCTCCTTCTCCTTTTAGGGATATTGCGCTTTCACATTTAGGGCGGGTCACTGACCATTAGCTTTGAAAAGCAACGCAAAAAAAGGATGCATAGACATTGCATCCCTAAAATTTTCAAAGGTACAATTACTTCCCTACGCTAGCATTGTCTAACAGGTTCAAAGGGTCAAGTCTGGCGACTTTCTCAGCTTTCGCGCCCCTAGTAATTATATGGATATTCAATTATTGTTTTTTATTATAGTATTTTTTTATTTAAAAAGAAAGCATTAAGTACTATATATTCAAGATATTCAAGAAAATTATAATAAATAATATTTAAACACTATAAAGTTGTGACAAGACTTCAGCATAATATATACTAAATTAATTCAAAACGTTCAAATTCCATTTCCAATAAATCAACTTGCAGCCAAGCTTTTTGCAGCGGAATAGTCCTGCCGATCAGTACCTTGACCGCTTCTACTACGGCGAGGCTGGCTATAATAGCTGGCCCAAAGGCTGGGTTTCCTGTGGTTTTTTCCGCCCCACTTTCTCCACCACGGAAAAGGCGCGCTACACTATTATCGCCTGGAAAACTTACCCCTAATAACCCAAACCAACCTGCAACGCCTGCATAAACCAGAGGAAGGTTAAGTTTGTGACATACTTTCTCCAATGATATCCTCCGCGACAACGTATCTAGCGCATCCATTACCAAGTCTACACCTTTAAAAAACTTTGCTCCATTCTCTTCGTCAAACCATTCAGCGTAAATTTTAAGCTTTACATCGGAGTTCACTGCCTGTACTCTTTGCCTAGCGGCTTCCACTTTTGCCTGACTTATGTTTTTCTCTGTGGATAACAGTTGTCTATTGAGATTGGTTTCATCAAAGCGGTCTCCGTCTATTAGCACTAACTATCCAACACCTAAGCGGGCAAACTCTTCAATCATGCTGCCACCAAGTCCACCACATCCAAGCACAGCTACCGTGGACTGTCTTAGCTTGTTCTGATCCTCAATTGATAACGCTTTGTAATTACGCTGGTAGCGAGGTGGTAATTGTACTCCCATTAACCACCACCCACAGGAGGAAAAAGTGCAAGTATATCTCCATTTTGGAGTTCATGGTCGTTATCAACATCTCTCCCGTTTACCAAGGATATGGCTACTTCCTCTAGGGGTAGGCCACATTTTTCAATTACATCGAGTACCCTACTTTGCTGACCTATTTCCATTGTTTTTTCCTTAAAACGTCCTTCGCGTAAGGTAGCAAATAACTTAACCTTAACTTCCATCGTTAAACCTCCTTCATTAAGAACTTTTCTTTATTTTGCTAAGTAAAGCTTAATGTTTAAAAGCATTAATTTTCTTCCTAAACTTGCATTACTTGATCTAGTTCTTCGCCGGAAAAATCCCAAGTTGCATTATGAGGAGGTACTGGTTCACTAAAAAATTCCGGTAACCTATCGTCCTTGTTGGTGAAACCTGCCGCTTCATTAAACGCACGTTCGGTTTTTAAAACAGACCTCCCCAGATCAAACCAATCATCTACTGTCCAGTTTGTGCCATATTGGGCGTTAATCATATCGATTATGGCATGGGAAACTGGTTCATAGTCAAGGACTGCAAAAGCCACGAAGATACAAAGACCGGCACTATCTAACGCAGCAGTTGCAATTTGGAGGTTTCTTGAAAGTTCAATTTGACCCTCCTTTTCCAATGGATCAATATGACCTCCGACCTTCAAGATGTTTGTGGCAACAGAATACCCGGCAGTATGGTCCGCACCCATAGGCGTAGTTGCATAAGTTACGCCAATACCTTTTACTGCTCTTGGGTCATAGGCAGGCATCGTCTGACGCTTTACAGTAGGAATTCGGGTTACACCAAAGGCTTTTCCGGTAAAATCTGCTCCGTTTCCAAGGATACGGCCCATGGGAGTTCCCTCTTTGACCTCGCCTAGGAGTTTTAGCATTCCCTTGCCATCGCCCCATTGTAGTACTCCTGCTTCCATGGCGACCATCATAACCCCTGCCATTTCAATAGTATCTATGCCTACATCATCACATACGTGGTCAATTTCAGCAATAATATCCAAATCATCAACTTTACAACCGGCTCCAAAACCCCAAATGGTTTCATATTCAAAACCGGAGGTTAGATACTTACCGTCTTTATCATTGTAGGTCTGAGAACAGCGAATCACACAACCCACATGACACCCATGAGTAGGATCGCCTTTTCTGCTCATGATTGTATCATACATAGTCTCCCCGCAAATTTTTTCAGCCCCATCAAACTGGCCCATACGAAAATTTTGTGTTGGCAGTCCACCTGCCTCATTAAGAATATTAACCAATACGTCTGTACCATATTTCGGTAGTGCATCTCCACTAACCGGGTGGCTAAGTAATCCCTTATTAAACACATGTGCCGCATCTTTAAACTTATTCCTGTCAAGAATGCTAATACCAGCTCCATCATTATCATCCAAGGTAATATATTTAATTTTCTTTGAACCCATTACAGCTCCAAGTCCACCCCGTCCTGCACTGCGAATATGACCCTTAGGATCCTTAACGGAAATATTGGCAGTAGAAAGCTTATATTCTCCTGCTTGTCCAATTGTCATTACACCAGTATTTTCCCCATACCTTGAAGTTAAAGCATGAATGATTTCATAATTGCCTTTACCTAAAAATTCGGTCTCTTCCTTGATCTCAACACCATCTTTATGAACATGGAGAGAATACCACTTGTCCCCTTCAGGAATACCCTCGATAATCAATGCTTTAACTCCCAGTTTAGCCAGCCTTTGGGCCGCCGTACCACCGGAGTTACTTTCTTTGATACCACCAGTTAAGGGGCTTTTGCTCCCTACAGACAAGCGGCCTGAGTTTGCTGCCATAGTTCCAGCAAGCAAACCTGGCGCAAATACTAATTTATTTTTGTTTCCTAGGGGGTGGCAAGTTGGTTCTACTTCTTTAGCGACAATTGCAGAGGTCAAACCACGTCCCCCGAGCATCTTCCATTCTTCAGGTACTTCTTCACTAGAAAAGGTGAGGTTTGACATATTGACCCGGTAAATCTTCATGATCATCCTCCTTTTTCGATCGTTTCTTATTATTGGCTAAAAAAACAGAAATATTCATTTTAAAAACCTATGTCACCTAATCGTGTACTATCCTACAGAGAAAAATTTATAAGTTGACAATTACCTTCTATGTAAATAAAATTGTATAAATAAATCAATACACTTTAAATAGTATCGATGCAATTTAGTAAATTAGAAAAAAGGGACAGTACATTTCTTTGCGAGGTGACATTGTGAACAAATTAATACCAAAAGTAGCCGCTCTGCACGATCTTTCCGGTTTTGGCCGATGCTCACTTACAGTTATCATACCTGTGCTTTCATCTCTTGGTATACAGGTATGTCCGCTTCCGACGGCCATACTTAGCACCCATTCCGGAGGGTTCGGCGAATTTTATTTCCAAGACTTTACTGACCATATGAAAGATTATGCCTTCCATTGGAAGAGTATAGGCCTGGATTTTGAGTGTATATATTCTGGGTTTCTGGGTTCTGCAAAGCAAATTGATATTGTTTTAGAACTATTTAAGGAGTTTAAAAGTAAGGATAAACAGTTGTTAGTTGTTGACCCTGTCATGGGGGATTACGGCAAGCTTTATAAAACATATACTTTGGAAATGCAAAAGAAAATGCGGTTACTCGTCAAAGAAGCTAATGTGATAACTCCGAATCTAACGGAAGCTTGTTTTCTTCTTGAAGAACCATACACTGAAAAAGCTTTCAGTCAACCTAAGCTGAAGTATTTTCTGAAAAAGCTTTCTGAAATGGGCCCTGACACAGTCATAATAACCAGTATAAAAACTGAAAATGGCCGCTTTGAAAATATAGGTTATAAAAGAAGCGAGGATACTTATTGGAAAGTGGCATACGACTACGTGCCGGCACACTATCCCGGTACCGGTGATATTTTTACAAGTGTTCTAATCGGAAATCTTCTTATGGAAGATAATCTTCCCACAGCAATGGATAAAGCAACGCAGTTCGTATCAATTGCCGTTCGTACAACTTATGACTATGGAACTCCGGTAAGAGAGGGGGTACTGCTTGAAAAGATACTTGTACAGCTTAAAAATGAACATCTGAGCAGTAATTATGAAATAATAGATTAGAATAGGAGTGAAGTATAATATGAATAAGACAACGAAATTTTCTTTAAAAGACATTGTAATAGTGGGATTGCTAGCTGCAATATGCACAATCGGTACAATGATAAAAATTCCTTACGGAAATGGTGCCATGGTTCATCTTGGTACAGCAGCGTTATTTGCCTCTGCCATCCTTTTCGGAGGTGTTCGTGCAGGCTTGGCAGGTGCCATCGCCTCGGCTTTTGTTGACCTTTTTTCCGGATTTTTCCTCTACACTGTTTGGTCATTAGTTATTAAGGGAATAGCAGGATTAATTGTGGGCAGCATCGCTCATTCAGGCGGTTCCAAAGGAAACAGTGTTGTAAGGAATATTCTTGGCTGTATTTTGGGAGCGGTATGGACTCTTGCCGGGTACCTAGTTGCATGGACAGCAGTCATTGGCAGATTTGAGGCCGCCATCGCCAATGTTCCTAGTTCGCTCATTACATCGTCAGTGGGGATACTGATAGCAATTCCTTTGTCGGCAACTTTACGTATTGCGCTTAGCAAGTCAGGCATCCTTGATAGGAGTTAACTGACTGAAAAAATTAAAGGGCGTTTTCCGCCCTTTTTTAGCTATCTGCCCAAAAGTTTATCTAATTCTTGCCATCCATGCCTGTGCAAACGCTTGCCTTGATGCGGCGTCCTCCGTTAAATAGACACGTAAAACGCAAGTATTACTTTATGTTTCATAGAATTGCTTAATATTTCTTAAATTAATAAAAAAGTTAATGCCAGTTCAAGCCGTGGTTTGGTACGATATCTTTTTAACCAACCATGTAGCGTGCTGGTCTTTACACCTAATTCTTTTGCAACAGATGCTATGGAACCTTTAGATGTTTCTACCCGTTTTATTACCTCCATTTTAAACTCTGCACTATATTGCTTTGCCATCTTTTTTAACCCCTTTCAACTTCTATTATACTTGTGTTTCAACTGTCCATCAAAAGGGGTACGGGCCAGTACTGTATAAATTTGTTCCTAATTTTCTTACATCATACCCATACCGCTCATACTGCCGCCTGAACTACTTCCTGAACTGCTTGGAGTTGACATATTCATTGGGCCCATAGGCATTCCCATATTCATTGTGCCCATACCTCCCATACTATTCATCGGCATTCCATTCATCATCATGCTTTGGTTAGTAGGCATTGTCATGTTCATCATCCCTGTACCACCCATGTTATACATTGGTATTCCATTCATCATCATGCCTTGATTTGTAGGCATACCCATATTCATCATACCTGTACCATACATTGGCATCATAGTGTTCATACCGTTATTCATTCCGGTTTGCCAATTAGGTATACTTTGCATATACATATTTCCCATATTCATTCCATTCATTGGCGTAGTTTGCTGCATTAATGAATATCCTCTTGAATTACTCCCAGATGTTACAAATGAAAGTACTACAACAGAAATAATTATCCCAACGAAAGAAAATAACGCAAGCCTTAACCAATTATTATTTTGCATATACATACCTCCAATTTTTAATTTAGTTAAATTTAAGCTCTTATCCATAAAAGTAATTATGTAGTTAAACAAGCCTATTGTAATCAAACCTAAGCCGATAATCAGGAGAAGTATTAATATTATCATGTAGAGAGAACCAACATTACCTAACAAACTCACTTTCTTCCTCCTAATAATTTATTTTAACCAAACGATTACCAGAAATATTGATCCTGCAATTATAAAAGGCAGTAAGGTAATAATAGTAATTGTCGTAAAGTAATGCATTGCTTTTAAACTTTCGTTATCACTGTGGTGGGAGCTATGCCCATTTTGTACCATTGTCTGGCTATGTTGTTGATTTTGAATTAAATCACTAACCGAAGCACCATTTAATTGCATTAGCATCATTTGCCCCATACCTTGCCCCATCATGCTATCATTACTAGTATTAGAAGCTGATCCCCAGGAGTATAATATACTACTAAGGGTAATCACTCCAAATACAATACATAATTGTAAAAATATTAATGTCTTTTTTTTCATCATTTTATAGTTCTCAACCTTACTAGTATAGCTGCTAAAATACTAAGAATAATTAATGGCACTGTTATCGATGAAGCTATAAATATTATTTGACTGAGGACTATATCATGTTCAATTGACATTGAAAGGCTCATTAACGAATTCTCCATCGCATCCATCATTCCAGACATAAATTGCATGATTTGTTGCTCTGATGCAGGGGGACCTAAGGAAGAGATTAAAACTGATGATGCTAAAAAGAAGAATCCTGTGGTAAGAATCCAGATAAAAAATTTAAAGTATGGCTTTTGCATCATATCATTCGCTTCTCCTTCTGCCTAAAGGGTAATTCTCCACCCTTCAATTTTGCTGTCGCCTTAGTTTCCGCTGTTTTAGTCCATACTAGATCATGACATTTAACATAAATATGCCAAATAACGCTAGCTAGGACTATAAAAGTTAATTTCTCATGAACGTAAAGTGCAAAGGCTGCAGCCTTCATATTCGAGTCCATACATATCCAAATTATAACCCCTGTAATAATAAAGATTAGAGTAGTAATCAAAGTAAACAACTGATATCCACTTCTGCCGATTACAAGCCAGGGTAATCTATCTTGCTTATTTTTTATTATTCTAATCACTTCATATGCTATGACTATGAACGTTAGTAAAACATATACTGCCGCAACAGTTCTATGTATGTAATCTGCTGTGGATATATCGTAATTTAAGATCCAACCATATTTGGCGCCTACCATTGTTAATCCGCTTAGTGCCAATATTGCAAAAACAATTGCCCATAACCAATGAATCACAAAGTCAAATCTAATCTTCAAGTCTCAACATCCTTTATTCGATTTGCTGATTATTTTCTCCGTAATTATTATCCTGAGGTTTTTGCTCCTCGTCTATTGCCGTATTATTAATTTTTGAAAAATTCATGTTGCCATCAATATACCTTTTAACGTATGCAATTAGGGCAAATATTAAAGATATAATTAATACGATTGATAGTATGTTAATAAGTAATATAAAAATACTCGAAAAACTAAATGCTGTTGTATAACCCATACCCATATTGGTATGCATGTTCATATTATATCCCGTCAAGGGCTGCATAAAGCTATTTACTAACATAAGGATCACTACGATACCAATTACTGATATACCTATTACCGTTACAATTTTTAAAATAGGATCAGCATTGATATAATTGATAATTTGTTGCTTATTGTCCTTAAAGAAATTGTTTTTAATCCAAATAACCAATCCAGCTACTAAAGCTACCACTAGTATTAACATAAAAAATTTGATTAATAATGCTAATAATCCTGTTAAAAGGCTGCCAAGAGAGTAACCATATCCACCCATAGCCATGTGCTCTCCATTCATCATACTCCTACCTCCTGTCAGTAAATTGAACAATAATCCAAAAGTTATTGTACCTAATAAAATTACCAGTATTGTTCGAAAAATAGGATCCTGTTTTTCATTTGACGTCATTTTATTTCACCTTCTCTAAAGATAGTTCAGTTTCCATATTTTTCTCGGTTTTATTTTTTTTGATCATACTTAATACTGCTCCTAATATGCCACCTATCAGACCTAAAAGCATTATTACAAGGATAATTGAAAATATAGTTTGAATGCTAAAATATCCATTATTACCCATTGACATTTGGTTACCCATAGTCATAGTGTTTTGAGCTTGGGTTGATGCTTGTACCATTTGATTCATAAAATCCTGCTTAAGCCTGTTTAATACAACCATTCCCTGAGCAAGTTTATATATGCCCTGATGTAATTGTCTCATTTCCTGAACATTATATTCATAACCATTCGGCGATCCGTATGGGTTAACATTTATCAACGTAGAGGCTTGATCAAGCATATTCATAGCAAATGTTAACTTAGTTCTATTTTGTAGAGCCAAGTTATATTTTGCCACATACGTATCGTAGGTTGGCATACTCGGTTCGGCTATAGCCGCCTGACTTATAAGATCATCGTTTAAATCATTTAAATATGAAAGACTTTGCGCTAAAACAAAAATGCCATTGTGTACTTGTTGAAGTGCGTTTTGGTCATAAACATAACTTTTGTTTTGTTGGTTTGTATCAGCTTTCCCAGTTGAAGTAGCTGCAGGTGTTTGGGTACTAGAATTGCCTGTAGGTGCTATATTTATTGAATTATTACCACTAGGATATATATTAGTTGTTCCATTACCTTGATTAGTTCCATTCGTTGAGTTAGGTACAGTTGTTTGAGAATACGGATCAATGGTTATTTGATCAATAGCTTGATTAATTAAACTAAGCGCTTGATTCATTTTATCTTTGTTTTGTATTGCAATTGTATTCAAAGGTACGTTATTTTTTTGGTTCTGATTTGTATTATTATCTGAAGTCATATTCATACCCATATGCGTACCATTCATCTTGAAATAGGACCATCCTAAATAACCTATTCCCCCCACAATAATAAGAATTAAAAAGAACCCAATTATGTTTTTTAAGAGTTTCATTTCAATCACTCCCATAGCACAAAATCTAATTTAGCTGTTTATGGTATTATGATTTATGAATCGTTTAATTATTCAAAGTATTTTATATAGATATACTTAGCTAAAGAAAAATATAGGTTATTAGCGACACTAAGCCAATAACCTATATTTTGATTTAAAATTACATCATACCCATGCTACCTTGCATGTTCATACTACCATTACTCATATTACCCATATTCATATTATCCATCATCATTCCGCCATTACTCATATTGCCCATCGGCATATTCATCATGTTCATTCCATTCCCCATCATGCCGCCTTGCATTTGGTTCATTGTGTTATTCATCATTTGCATTCTTTGATTTTGCATATTCATCATGTTCATATCATGCCCCATCATGTTACTTTGCATCTGGTTCATTGAATTATTCATCATATTTCCCTGCATCTGCATTCCTTGGTATGGCATGTACATACCATTTGTTCCCCCTGAAGAGGTAAATGCTAAGATGACTGCTGTTATAATTATTCCCACGAAAGAAAGAAGAGCCAATTTTAACCACGAGTTATTATACATAAACCTACCCCCTTGTTTTTTAAACAACATATTTATACTTAATTTTCCATTTCAGTACTTGCATTTTCAATGAAATTATCCCTTTCAGCAGTCACTTCTCTTTTTAAAAAATTTAAATGACCCGCTTCATATTGGTTTTTAAGATACGTGATTACAGCACCAATTATTGAGACAACTAAAACAAATGAAAGGATATTTATTAAAATTGTCAATATACCAGCTATATTAAACGAAGATTGAAAACCGCCCATGTGATTATTCATATGAAAATTGAATCCTAGGCCAGGCTGAGTTATACTATTTATTAAAGTCAGCACCAGAATAATGCCTAGAATTGAAACACTTACAGTTGCAACAACCTTCAAAATAGGATCATTTTTTAAAGATTGATGATATTCGCTTTTTTCACTTACAAAATAGTTTTTAATCCAAACAACAGCTCCAAAAATTAAGGCTCCGACAAACACTATCATTAGGAATTTTATTAGCAATACAAGTAACAATCCTAAATAGTTACCAGATGAAAATCCAAAACTCATACCACTCATAAGTACCCTCCTCTTTTATAAAATGAATTAATAACCTGCTACATAGGCATATTAGGATCCATAGTCAAATAGTGAATGCCAACACCAGCAATGACTAATACTGCTAAAATAGCTAAAATTATAATGATTTTTTTACTCACAAACATCACCTCCCTACTTGTTTATTTATAGGATATTATGGGATACTCTTAAACTATTTTTTTAACACCTCTTTCTTATGCTTTAAGTATAAAATAATTTTTTGAAGATTTTATGAAGGATATTTGAATATTTATAGTTTTTATTATTCTTTCTTTAGTAGGAATTTTAATCATTGTCAATCAAAAACTACAAAAAAAAGCTGTGAATTAGCAAATTAAAATAGCTCCTCATTTTCATCCTAAATTAGGGTAAATTGCAAAATAAGTTAAAAAAATTTTATTTTGTATTAGCCTACGGTAAAGCAGATTTCACATTGTCACGCTTTTTTAGGGTAAAAAATTAACCGGGAAATACCCGGTTTTTAGTTTAAATACCTACTTCCTGAGCGGACTTAATAACCGCCTCTTCATCAATACCTTCCATTCTTTTCCGGCATCCATAAAGCAGGCAGTTAGTGGCTAAATTGTTGATTAGCCTCGTCCAACCCCTGGAAAGGGTGGCAATAGCTTCTACAGCTGCAGGAGAAAATATTTCAAATTTAGCACCTGCTAACTCCAGGTGGTGTAAAATATAATTTTTCACCTCTTCTTTATCCAAGGGCATTACCTTGTAACGCATGATGACCCGTTGATTTAAAGACTGATTATGGGATAAAGAGTCTTTAAGGTAATTAAGCCGTGCTGTTAATACTTGCTCTAGTTTCTCCGGATCAAAGGGAACCTCAATCTGTTGCCCAATAAACTGGGGGGTGCGGATCTACATAACTTTACTCGCCATAAATTTTTTAATCTTAGAAATGAAATTATGTTTAATTCGGCACTTTATCTTAAAACTTTTAAATTAACAAAGAAAGCTTCGGACTTGTCTTTTTCCACTCACGAGTAGTGTAAAGCACTAGATACTGATCAATACCAGTTCTATCTGCAATGATTTTTATTACATTCTCAATTTCCTCTTTATCCCGCCCATGTATCATACTATAAAAATTGTAAGGCCATAAAGTTGAAGGTCTTCTTTCGTAAATATGACTTATATTATGAAATAGGCACATCATTTCAACCAGCTGATTAATTTTTTCCTTTGAAACTATCCATGAAATTAAACCATTGTAAGTGTAATCCGTATTGTAATGATATATTATAGGGGAAATGCGTTTTAAGTAACCGAACTGCTTCATCTTCTTCAATCTCAGCAACAGTTCTTCCTCAGTAATATTTAGTTCTTGACTTAAACATTTATATAAATCTGGGTCTAATGTTATATCTTCAGAAAGATAACTGATAATATCTTTGTCAATATGATCAAGCAATTATATTACCCCTTTGATGTTTTAAAAAGAAAAATAAACATTTACCTTATGTTTACAAATGGAAGGTAAATTAACTATATCATTAACCCCAGTCTTTTTTTTAATTTCATCAAAGATTTTTTCCAATTCATGCTCATTAGGAGCCATTAATGTAAACCAAATATTAAATTCATGCTCTCTTTGATAATTATGAGTAACACCGGGGTATTCATTAATAATTTTTATGATTTCTTGGATATTATCATTAGCTTTAATTCCCACCAGGGTACTAACAATTCCGAATTTTTGAACATCAAAAATCCCCCCCACCCTTCGAATAAAACCATTTTGTTTCAATCTTACAAGGCATTTTACGACTTCATCTTCTGTTAATCCAATAGCTTTAGCAACTTTACGAAAAGGTCTTGGTTCCAGTGGTATTCCCTTCTGTGTTTCATTAAGTACTATTCTTTCTATAGTGCTGAGTTTAACCATGAACTATTTCCTCCAAGCACCAATGATCTTCCTGAAGAAAGTCACCCGTATCATAATAAGCCCGTGCCCTGCAGCCTCCACATAATTGATTATATAAGCATTTGCCGCATTTTCCTTTATAATTGCTAAAATCGCGGAGTTGTTTAAATATCTCATTATGTAACCAAAGTATTTTAAAAGGTGTTATCCGAACACTTCCAACCTTTAATGGCAAGTAAGGACAAATATGTACGTCACCATTAGGCAAAATGCAGCAATAGCTAATACCAGCAATACATCCTCTAGAATAATGCATGTTTATATATTTTTTTTGGGCTTCCACCATGAATTGAGGGGCACAAGTTGGTTTTAACTCAATATTAAGGTTTTTTTTCATATTAACAATTATTTCAAGCATTTGCCTATATTGTTCCTTGTTTAAAACTTCTTCTTTAAGCTCTCTACCACGTCCAACATTTACGAGAAAAAAAAGATGATGTGCTTTCCCGCCAATTTGCGAAACAAATTCCATCATTTCAGATATTTGCTCATAATTAGTTCTGGTAACCGTTGTATTGATTTGTAATTTAATTCCTTCGCTTAAGCAATTCTGAATTCCTCTCATTGCTTTATTCCAACTGCCACTTATCTGGCGAAATTGATCATGTTTCTCTGCTTCAAGATTATCCAAACTAATAGCAACTGCCTTAACTTGTACTTTTTTTAGTTCTTTTGCAACTTCTTTAGTAATAAGAGTACCATTTGTCCCCAATGCGGTTATAAGATTATTGTTATTAGCACAGCAAATTAATTCATACAAATCATTTCTTAGTAAGGGTTCACCACCACTAAAAATTAATCTTTTAAAACCAGCTTGAGCGATGCCCGTAATCAGCTCAAGACCTTCTTCAGTAGAGAGTTCGTTTCTTGTATTAATATCAGGTCCAGATTCTCTATAACAGTGTTTGCACGATAAATTGCATTTTTGGGTTACATTCCAGGAAACTAGCATCTATTTCACCCTTCACTTATTTCTTGTTCTGTTAAATAACAACCAGGATCTTCTTCCCAGAAATCTTTATATACTCCATAAGCTCTTGCACGCAGGTTACCGTTACAAAGATTTAACCAGGAACAAAAATTACATTTACCCTTAAGCCGACCTTTTCTATCCCTTAATTCTTTTAATAGGTTGCTCCCTTCCCATATTTCAGAAAATAAATTTTTTTTAACATTTCCCAAATTAAAAGCTTTAGAAAATTGATCTGCAAATACGTTTCCTTGGCTGTCAATATTAGCTATAGCTATTCCTGAGCGATTTCCTCCATTATAGCTTAATAATCTATAGATTCTATTAGCTTTTTCAGGTGGTAAATATTTTTTTGCTTTTAAATATAGATAAACTCCGTCGCAATGATTATCTACTGTCAAAATTTCTTTTGCCTTTTTTCCAATACAATCATTACTTATAATATATTGATATAGAAGATCCATCACAACTCTGGTTTCTTCCCCAGAAAGAGCCTCGTTATAAATTTCTTCTCCCCGCCCTGATGGGACTAAATGATAAAAACAAATCCGGTTTGCTTCCATACGATCCAATAAATCCAATATTTTTGCTACTTGGGTGAAGTTCTTTTTTTGCAGGGTAAAGCGTAACCCAACCTTTTGCCCCACTTCATGGCAATTTTCAACTGCAGCCACACTTTTCAAATAGGCTCCCTTTATTCCTCTAAACTGATCATTAATCGAACCTATTCCATCAATGCTAATTCCAACATAACTAATATCTGCTTTTTTTATTCTAATTGCCATTTTTCTATCAATTAAACTACCATTGGTTGATAAACAAACACGGATATTTTTATCCCTCGCATATTGGATTAAATGGAATATATCTGATCTTAAAAGTGGCTCTCCGCCGGAAAAAAGTATGACTGGAACATTTATTTTAAATAAATCATCTATTACTCTTTCAGCCTCATTGGTCGTTAACTCTTTCTCGTCACCAATAAAAGACGCTTTTGAATAACAATGCTTACATCTATAATTACATTTATTAGTAATGTTCCAAGCAATAACTGGTCCAACTCCGACTTTCACACCAGATAATGTTTTTTTACATTCTTTTGTATACCTTAAGGGGTCTTCCTTGGTACTAAATAAACTGGTAAGATTAATCATACTTAACACCTTCCTATTAACTGTCTCCTAACATAATTTCCAATTTAAGTTATTTTACTCTTGGGATAAATAAATATTTTTGGAGAATTATAAGAAAACATCTATTAAATTATAAAGTTAAGCACGACTAATTTAAAACTTTAATAATTCCAGGCTGTATTTTAGAGTCATTATGTGCCATATAATTAAATTTTTTATATAACAAATAGAAACTATAAAACCAAATGTTCCACCAATTATACTAGATAACAAAGTATTTATGTCCAATTGATTTGCAATAATATTTCCAATTAGTGCTCCAAACCCCTCCTTATGTACTCTAATCCTCACTAATTTATTTACAATAATCTAGATAACTTAGCTAATAACCTCCCGTCTCAAACCTAATATTATTTTCATTTGTATTTTACTAAATCTTTTTTAAGAAAGTTAAATTAATCTATGGAGGTTTTGTGAACTTTTATTATTGCTAATTAGCTGATTAATCTGAAGAAAAGTAGCAAGTTTAACTACAAAAACTGGAAATATGTTGCAATTTTTTTTAGATAAACATCAGTCTTCAACCCCTGACTAATTTGTGGCAATTTGAATATAAATTTTTTAATGTTTAGTATTTCAATTTAATATCTAGTAATTGTATTTTTTTGATTATATGACATAATAAATTTAAAATCTTTTTTATGTTTTATACGAAAAATCTTATGGTTGATTTGGGTTGAGGAGTTGAAAAAATGAAAATCAAAATATTAGTTGCAGATGACGAACCCAAAATACGTCAACTGGTCAAAGTTTACCTGGAAAAAGAAGGTTTTGAGGTAATTGAAGCCGGTACAGGCAAGGAAGCTTTATTAAGCTATCGTGTTGCAAACCTTGCAATATTAGATGTAATGATGCCCGAAGGTGATGGATGGCTCATTTGCCGTGAAATAAGAAGGAATAGCGATATTCCTATAATTATGCTTACTGCTCGCAGTGAAGAAATGGAAAAGCTAATGGGGTTTGATTTAGGTGCGGATGATTATATAACAAAGCCTTTTAGCCCTAGTGAATTAGTAGCTAGAGTGAAAGTTATTTTAAAACGTACATTAAATAACGATGAAAAAAAAGATGCTGAAATAATTTTGGGGGAACTAAAAATCAATACTGCTTCTAGAAAAGTTACTGTTAAAGATATGGAATTATCTTTAACACCTAAAGAATTTGATTTACTTCTATATTTATCCAAACAACCAAATAGAGTATTTTCAAGAGAACAACTTTTAGAACAGGTCTGGGGATATAATTTTATAAGTGATGTCCGGGCTATTGATACGCATATTAAAAATATACGTGAAAAATTTAGTACTTTAACAAATAAAAAATATATTCATACAGTATGGGGGATAGGATATAAATTTGAAAATTAAAAATAGTATTGCTTTTAAAACATGGCTTGCAATGACCGCAATGGTTTTAGTTATTCTTCTAAGTTTAGGTTTATCTTTAGCTAGTTTAATAGAAAACTATTTTCTTAATGAAAAAGCTTACAGCCTATATCAACATGGAAGAGCTATCGCATCCTTTCCTAGAAACAAGAATCTTGGTCAATTTCTATATGAAGTCCAAACAGCTAGAACTTTTATCGATGCGGATATAATGGTAATTGATAAAAACGGTGTTATTATTACTTGCGGTACAAAAATGGGTATGAAAACAGGTTTACACTTAAATACACAAGAAGTTAAACAAGTTCTTTCTGGTCAATTTATTAAAAAGATGGGCTATCATGAACAGTTTAAAGAGGCTGTATTAACTATCGCCATTCCAATGTACAAAGATAAGAAAATTGATGGAGCTGTGCTTTTATACACTCCATATAAAGACTATTTTAGTACATTTGCCTCAATTCAATATTTAATTTTATATGCCGCTATCGGCGCTATAATCCTGACAACTATATTATCCTTCTTTCTCTCTAAAACAATATCAAAACCACTTATTTCAATGCAAAAAGCGGCCTTAAAAATAGCAGGTGGAGATTTTACCACAAAAGTTCAAATTAATTCTAAAGATGAAGTAGGTAGTTTAGGAAGTTCAATAAATTACATGGCAAATAGCCTAAGTAATTATACAAAGGCTTTATCTCAAGAAAAAGAAAAACTATTTAATATTTTAGATAACATGAGTGAGGCAGTCTTAGTTTTTAATCACTTAGGTCAAGTTACCCTATTTAACCATGCGGCTCAACGGCTTTTAGAAAATCTCAGTTTAGGAATGGATTTTAATAAAATCTTTGCAAATAATAGAGAAAATGTTTGGGAAACTTTAAAAACAAAAAAAATTCTTAGAGAGATTGATTTTCATATTAATAATAAAAATTTAGCGGCTAATTTATCAATATTACAAAAAGAAAATTTTAATGGAATTATTATGGTTTTAATAGATGTTACTCAGAAAAAAAAATCTGAACAAATTCGTAAAGAGTTTATTGCCAGCATTTCTCACGAACTTCGAACTCCATTAACATTTATACAAGGTTACTCTGAGGCATTATTAGATAATATGTTACAATCTGAAGACGACAAAATAGAATCTTTAAAAACTATTAAAATAGAAGCAATTAGACTAAAAAGTTTAGTAAATGACTTGGTGGATCTTAACCAATTAGAACTAGGGCATTTTACTTTCAATAAAAGTAATACGGATTTAAGTTCTTTAGTCCAACAAATTATTCGGAAGTATAATTCGATCGCAATCTCTTCCAATATTGATATAAGTGTTCAAATTATAGGTAATCATCAAAAGTATATCTTTGTTGACACCAATAGAATTCAACAAGTATGTATCAATCTACTTGACAATGCTTTTAGACATACACCATCCAATGGCAAAATTCAAATAACATTAGAATACCAGGTTGATAAGGTTATAATTAAAATCGCTGATAATGGCTCAGGAATACCTAATGATGATCTTCCTTTAATATGGGAAAGGTTTTATAAAGTTGACAAAGCCCGTACTCGTCAAGGAGGTACTGGTTTAGGCTTGGCTATAGTTAAAGAGATCATTGAAGGTCATAACGGCACTATTAACGTTGAAAGCACTTTAGGAAAAGGTACTGAATTTCAAATCATTTTGCCGTATAATTAGTCAACTGAAATAAATTGCAAATTGGGAGATACAATCTTTCCATTCCCTTATAGGCATGATCCTTTTTTTTGTAATATCTGCCGTAGCTAAATACATTATTTTAATCAAAACTTCGTCTGAGGGGTAAGCAGTTTTGGTTTTTGCAACTTTTCTGAGCTGTGTTACTGTCAATTAAAATATCCCACTTTTGGGAAAGATTTTTACTCACTTAAAAACTTGCAAAAAAATTAATCCGTTAATCTTTTTGCTGCCCATAATCTAATGTAAAAACACTTTATTCCTGCCCGCCCCTTTTGCTTTATAAAGAGCGGTATCCGCCTGCTCCATAATTTCACTGAATTTTTTCACTGTTTCTGGATAGGTGGATATTCCTATAGATATGGATATATGGATTACTTTGCCATTTGACAATATAAAATCATGCTCCTCTACAGTATGCCTTATACGTTCTGCAATTTCTACCGCCTCTTCTACAGAACAGTCTTTGAGAATAACGGAGAATTCTTCTCCACCGTTTCTCGAAACTATATCGCACGCCCTACAAGTTTGGATTAGTATCTTCCCCAGTTCTTTTAATACCCTATCCCCTTCCTTGTGTCCATAGGTATCATTAACCTTTTTAAAAAAATCGATGTCTATAAACAAAAGTGATATGGGTTCATTGCCATAAGTTAGTTCTTCTGCCATTTGATTAAACAATCTGTCAAATTGTCTTACGTTGTTTAGCCCCGTCAAATAATCCTTTGCAGATTCCTCTTTCAGGGTCTTGAATAGTTTTGTAATTCCTTGCAAATACTCCATATACTTATATACAATTAATGCTGCAACAATAGTTCCCACTATATAAAGGCAAAGTGTATGCAAAATTTTTATATTATCTTTCCATAACAAAATACTCAATGCAATTGAACTGATGATAAGACAGTAAGATATTGAGTAAAACCACTTCCTTGGCATCGACACCTTCTTTCTAAAAATAATTGAGATACCTATCCCAACAAGTACCGCAACAATAAGGGCTGTTATCGAGGAAGTATTGATTCCATAATGAAATATGCGAAATAACCCTATCATTAAAGCAGAAACAGCTATGGATACAGTTCCACCCAGCATTCCTGCCATAATTATGGCAATATTTCGAAAGTCAATAATTATGGTTTTATCCACTTTAACACAATAGATCATTAGGAGAATCCCTAAAATTCCACATATCACTCCAACCAAAGCCTTAAGTAAAATAGGAGAATTTAAATCCAGCTCCGTATCTCTGAAAATCTGGTTTTCAATACACACAAAGGCAACCAGTATGGCTGCATTTATAACTAAATCACTCAACATACCTTAAATCTCTTCCTTCTAGCATAATCTCACAGTTATTCATTCAAAATCGAATCCAAAGCCTCCAACCACCCACCACTATATTACATTTCCCGTGCTGGGACAATAACTTTTTACATTTCTTTGCTTGGATCAAATGCATAATGCATACCACATTGGTAAACTTTTTTGGCTAATTTGCCTCGGCTATATTTTTCTGGCTGTCTACTATCCAAATCCCCAAATTTATATAACTCTGGAAATGTGCTCTTGAAAAATAACTAAATCTTCTTTGCTGCATTTATGTTTTTCAGAATCAGTAAATATTTCAAAAATCCATCTCATTTAGGATCTTTTTAAGCTCACGAAGTTCTTCTTTTGTAAACGTAACTCCCTTGCCCATCTTTTCGTGGTCAGGGGACCATTCACGGATATCATATTTTGGAGCTTTATCATTCCAGCTTATTAAATTCAGCTCTTTTTTCCAGCCTTTAGCTGATTCTGATAAAATACCTACCGTTTCAATAATTTCAAATTTAATCTCAGCCATTCTAAAAATCCTCCTCTAAAGTTCTCTCACAACTTCTTCATCTAGAATCTCTTTCCTTTGTCTCCAATCAGGCATTAAAGACGTCAAAATCAACAGGTACCTTCTCACTAGCTGACACAACAATGGTCATATCTGGCTTTACATTGAGATTAATGTTTTTTACGTTTTTTCTATGAAGTTTAAATCCAATTATTTTTCCGCTGTAATTGACCATTTGTTTATCCATAACAAACACCTAATACCTTCTAAGAGCAACGGTTTTGATATTCTCAATAATTTTATCGGTTTGGTTGTAGGTTAGATTAGGGAAGTATTTCTTCTTCGCAAGCTAAAATAAATTATCAATTTCCTGCCATATTCTCTTATGAACGTCTCGTTGCAGCTCTGTTGGAGCATAGTTAAAAAGAGAGATTTTATTATGATAATGTGATTTTAGATAAAAACTCTTGGTGTTGTCAAATATTTTCCACAATATGTTTCAGGGAAAATACCCCTCATTATGCTGTTTTATAGCATTGATGCAATCTATACTAATTATTTGTATTTACAACTAATCTGTTTTTGATCTCGTAAAAGTTTTTCTGTTTAGGAGGCATACCGCACAAACTGATAAATGGATTGTCTTTACCTAGACATTGAACCAGTTGCTACGTAAAAATACGTATACTAAGTTAATCCAATTCTAGATGTGATATTACTGTCCTATTATCATCTTATCGTTTTTCCTTTTTTTCTTCTTTATCCAATTTTTTAGGAATAAACTCCTCTGAAATTTCCGTATGAGTTTGAGGAGTGAGTGTTTTCGCTGTCCAGATAAAGTTTCCTGCTTTGTTTATCTCATTACTTTTATTTCGTTTTTTAGCAAAGTATTTCTTTGTCAAATATAATGCTGCATACAGCAATGTCAATATAACACCGGCCAATAACCCATATCCTTGTCCTGGAACTAATGGCATGCTCAATATAACTCCTATTAAACTTATAATTGCTATCCACGAAGAAAATGGATAACCTGGTAGTTGGCATTTTCCCTTTGGAGGGCAACCATTTTTCTTTCGAAATTTATGATGTGTAATTAAAATGACCAAATATGTAAAAAGCAGAGAAAATCCGCCTGAACTAACTAGAAAAATATATACTTGATCTGGTAGAACAAAACCGGAAAATAATCCTATTAGCATTGCAGCTCCAGAAAAAAGAATTCCTCTATAAGGGATATCTCCTTTATCTTTTAATTGCAGTGGCGCTTGTCCCTCGTCTGCAAGTGAGCGAATCATCCGGCCGAGACCAAACATTGCAGCCAACATGGTGGAAAAAATAGCCGTTACTAGGACAATATTCATTACCCAACCCGCCCAGCCTAAATTCCACCTTGTCAAGGCTAGTACCAATGGGCTTCTTTCTTCTGTAAAATTACTAATCGGGATTAATGGTAAAAGCACAATAATAGCTGCAACATAAAGTCCTATAAGGCTGATTACAGTATAAAATATTGCTTTTGGAACTGTCTTATGAGGATTACTAGTCTCAGAAGCAGCTAAACTAATAATTTCAAATCCGGCATATGCAAACATAACAATAAGCATACTTCCAGCAATTCCTCCAATCCCGGCAGGAAACCAGGATTCTTGGCGCAAAGCGCCCATTCCTATTCTAGGCACATCTAGAGCAATGCCAAAAATCAACATTAAACCTAATACAATAAATCCAACAATCGCCAAAAGTTTAATAGCAGCTAAACCACTTTCCAATTTGCTTAATTTATCAGCTCCCAGCAAGTTAAGCATGGTAATTAAAATAATTACTATTGAGCCCATTATAGGTAAAGAAAGATCCGTCACCCACGCACTTAGAAGAATCGATACAGCTATTGCTTCACTGGACATTGCTAAAACAAGTCCCGTCCAGTAAACCCATCCTACTACAAACCCTACACTTGGCCCGTATACTTTTTCAGAGAGAGTGCGAAAAGAACCGGAATCTGGATCTGCTACTATCATCTCTGATAAGGCAAAAAGAATAAAATATACTAAAATACCTCCAAGTATATACGAAATGACAACGGCTGGCCCGGCAGCACGAATAGCAACCACTGATCCAAGAAAAAAGGATCCTCCTACTACTGTTCCCAGTGCCATCATTGCTAATTGGACTGCAGTCAAGCCTTTATGGCTCTTTTCCATTACTATACCTCCTAAGTTACGTACCTTATAATAGTATTTGCGTATCATTGAGAAGCTATCCTTCATTCACATTCATTAATTTCGGGCGACGTCCTATGGTTGTTTATTTGTTGTATAGTAACAAATTACTTTTCTATTGATTTTTGGGAAGCATAAATCTGCCTTATAAGAAAGAAGCATAAGCCTGCCAAAGCGGCAAACTTATGCTTCCAGTATCAGTTGATTCCAGCGATTGTGGTTTTTCATGATGGAGGCCAGGGGAATCGAAACCTATGTCCCGAATTTCCAAAAATTAATATTCTCATAATGCGAACATTCAACTTTTATCTGGTTTCAATTTTTTACTCTGTTACATATGACTTCTTTTTAATACCGAAAGAAGCTCATTTGTTTGCTCTTGAGATAATTCCAAACCTTTCTTGCGGTAAACATATTCAATAGCTTTTCGGCCAGAGAACTTTCCTAACACAATTTCTCTTTTTCCTCCCGCGTCCTCAGGTGGGTAAGGCTGATAGGTCTTTTCGTCCTTTAACAAACCGTCTACATGAATACCGGATTCGTGCCAATACACCTGTTTCCCTACAATGGCTTTCCCTGGGTGCACGGCCCTTTTTGAATACCGTTCCACCATTGCAGAAGCTTGGGCAAATAACTTCGTATCGATATGCACATGCTTTTTGGCAATATGCTTAATGGCCATCGTAATTTCTTCCAACGGTGTATTTCCTGCCCGCTCTCCTAATCCGTTAATACTGCAGCTTAATACTGCTGCACCCGCTTTAAACGCGGCATATGCGTTACCCGTAGACATGCCAAAATCATTATGCCCATGATAATCGATATGCACATCAATATGCTCTCTCAGATTTTTGATTGTATTATAAACGGTAAAGGGGTCTTGTATGCCTACAGTATCGGCATAACGGACGCGGCTGGCGCCTTCACGAATAGCTGTATTATAATACTTTAGTAAAAAATCAGGATCGGTCCTGGACGCATCTTCGGCACCGACGGAGACGGAACACCCTTTCTCCACGCAATAAGCAACCAGTTTTTGGGTATTGTATAATACCCATTCCCGCGTTTTGTTGAGTTTCTTTGCAATATGCAAATCAGAAACAGGTGCTGCAATATGTATATGCTTTGAACCGCAAGCAATGGATTTTTGGATGTCTTCCAGTAGCAAACGGTTCCAGGTTAATATTTCCGCATTAAGGCCAAGATTTAAGATGGCAGTAATAGAATCCATTTCATTTTTACCCATTGCCGGGATACCCGCCTCGATAATATCTATCCCTAAAGAGTCCAGCATTTGTGCAATTTCAAGTTTTTCTTTTTTAGAAAAAGACACCCCAGGCGTTTGCTCACCATCCCGCAGCGTAGTATCCAAAAACATTACTGTTTTCATATTCATCACTCCAATTTCTTGAGCGTTGTCTTAAACAGTAGAAGCGGCAGCAAAAAAATCATAATATGCAGCACGGCCAATGATACGGCAAGCTTTGTATTTTGCTGGGTAAAGGAATATATTGCAGTTGATATTGTCTGCGTCTTTCCCTCCATATTTCCTGCGAACATAATAGTCGCACCAAATTCACCTGCAGCACGCAGACACGCCATGATACTTGCTGAAATAAACGGTTTTACATTCATTGGCAGGTATATTCGAAAAATTAGGTCTTTCAAGGTTGCACCACAATCTACTGCAGCATCTTCTATGGTCTTATCGACTGATTGAAAAGCACTTTTTAACATTTGGACAAAATAAGGCATAGCTACAAAAACCTGTACTATAATGACAGCTGCTAAGGTAAAGGGCAGGCTAATGGACAAATTTGAAAGAAAACTGCCCACAAGCCCATACCTGCCAAAAGTCATTAACAATGCCAAACCGGTGATAGAGGGAGGAAGGACCATAGGAATGTTCAATACCATATCCAACAATGCACCGCTCCTGCCACTTTTTTTAACAATGTAAAATGCGGTAGGGATACCGAGAGTTACTACAAGCAGGTACGAAATTAATATGCTTATTACAGTTATGCTGATGGCTTCCCAAACCTGCGGCATCTGCACAAGTTCTGCAATAGCCGATATATCCGATTCAATGAACAGCGAGGAGATTACCGTCACCATGCACAGAATGCTGCCGATGGCAATAGTAGAAACCAGGATGCCGGTAAACTCGCTGCGTATTATGCTTTGTCTTTTGGCAATTCTTAAACTGTTCATTTTAGGGCTGCTTGAAATCCGTACTTTTCCATTACAGCCATACCGGCATTGGAAAGCAGATAATCGACAAAAGCCTTACTGGCGTCTTTGTGCGCGCTTCCCCTCAAAACCGCAACGGGATATTCTGCAATTACATTATATTTTTTTGGTATATTAATGGTTTTTACTTTCCTTTGATCGGCAGCAGCGGCGTCGGATTTATATACGATGCCTGCATCCACTTCCCCAAGCTGTACTTTTTGTTCTACGCTTTTCACGTCCATTTCTTTCGAGCGTACATTGCCCATAAAATTATCTTTGTAGCCTTTTGGGAAGTTGCCAGAGGACTCAATCTTATGGAGCATTTGAAGCGTATATTGCCCAACCGGTACGGATTCGTCCGCGATAGCCAGCGTAACTCCTGTCTTCACAAGATCTTCCAGGCCCGACAGTTTCGCCTTGTAATAATAGACAATGACGAGTTCATTAGCAACAAACATACTGTAATCTTCTACGTAACCCTTATCTTTCATCTCGGTCATATACTTCATATTGGCCGATAAGAATACATCGGCGTCAACACCCTGTTCAATCTGGCTCACAAGCGCCTGAGTCCCAGCAAAATTCAGTTCAAAATCTATACTCGGGTTCTCTCTTTTATAGTTGTCTGCTATTTCTTTTAAGGATTCCGTCAGACTTGCCGCCGCTAGCACCCTTAGCGTAACTTTTTCCATCTGTGGAGATGAGTCTGAGACAAAAGCTGAGGCAGATGGAGATAGGTCGGACACGGACAGCTTTGTCTGGCAGACAACCAAAATTATTAGTGTTACAAAAACCAGCATCGGCAATAATATCCTTTTCATGTCTGATCTCCTTATAAATCTGATAAAATTTAAATTTTTAATAATAGTCTTTTAAAGAGCTAAGCGTTCCAATACTTCACCATTTTCAATTGCATCAATTATGTCTTCCACATCGTCTTCCGTTACTCCACCGTACCATACCCCTTCGGGATATAAGATTACAACAGGACCCTGATTGCATAGGGATAAACAGCCGGTGTTTGTAACCATGATTTTGTCTTCCAGTTCCCTATCCGAAATTTCTTCTAAAAAACGCCCGACGATGCCGGCAGAATTTTTCGATATACAGAATCCTTTTTGTTGTCCATTGATACGCGAACTCGAACATACGAAAATATGGTGTTCCGGTTTATTCATCATACTTATCCTTTCAACTTATTTTTTTCAATGGTTCGGCTTTGCACTTTACACTCCGGAACTCAAGGGAAAGATCGTTCCCAAGTGTACCGATCGCATCAGCGCGGCACTGCCGGCAATGGTACATCTGTTGGATATGTTTCTCGCATTTCTTGCGCATGGTGTATATTTCCTCATGAGACACTGCCGGTATATGCTCGAAAGGCGTCTCCGCTACCTGGATCATAGGCATAATGTTCGTAATGTAAGCACCATTATCTTTAACTGTTTTAACAATGTCTTCAATATGATGGTCGTTGATACCTTTGATCATTACGATATTCACTTTGCATACTACTTTGCTGTTAGAAAGCTGCCGCAAACCTTGGAGCTGGTTTTCCATTAACCTTGCCGCGGCTCCCTCGCCTTTTAAAATCAAACCCTCATAATTCACTCTGCTATATATCATCTTACCGATAGCAGGATCCACAGCGTTGATCGTTATGGTTACATGCCCCACACCAAGCCCGATGATTTCATTGACATACTTTGGCAGCATCAGACCGTTCGTCGATAAACAGATGGTAATATTGGGGTCATATTCCCGAATGAGGGTAATTGTTTCTTTCGTCTTTCCAAACTCGGCCAAAGCGTCTCCCGGTCCCGCAATTCCTACCACCTTCAAATTATCCAGGCTTTGCCTGACGTGGATGAATCTTTCTAAAGCCTCTTTAGGGTTTAAAACATCATTGGTCACACCTGGCCGGCTCTCATTGGCACAATCATATTTCCTGTTGCAGTAATTGCACTGGATATTACACACAGGTGCTACAGGAACATGTATTCTGGCATATTCATGGGCACCAGCACTGTAACACGGATGTTGGGCAGTACTGCCCGCTACCATTTCCCGAAATTGAGTCTCTTCTATATTCGGTAACAAAGTAATCACCTCTTTTCACTGAGATTTTTCTCGAATAAACACCTCTATCGCTTTTACTGGATCTTCCTCATTAGAAACAATGGGCATCATACCGGCTTTTCGCAGATTGTCCTGCATCGACAAACCTATACTGCCGGAAATAACCGCTTCACAGTCTGCAATAAACCCAAAATCGTGCTTTTGCAAGTTTGTCGAGGCAACCCTTGCTTCTACAAAGTTTATCTTATTGTCCATCACGTCAAATATATATATTACCTTGCTTTTTCCGAAATGAGGCGCAACAATTTCATCCTCATTTACACTAACTGCTACTTTCATCGCTTGAAACCTCTCCTTTCAACGCCAATAGGCCTTATGCAGGTTTGCCCTGAATGTTTGATGCTTCTGGTCCAGTAATATATTTGTCAGTTCATCCAGCAGTTGCATAGACCCGGTATACCCGATCACGACTTTTCTTTGGGCACCCATCCTGTCATGCACCGGAAAACCTGTGCGCACCAGGGGTATGCCAAACTTTTCTGTCATAAAAGCGCCGTCGGAAGGCCCTATAAGCAAATTAACGCCGGTATCTTGCACATGTTTGCTGATGGTTTCAAAATCCGTATCGGCCAGCTTGATAAAATCCCGGTTAAAGGATGATCCCAGTGAATCAAGGGCTGGCAGTATCTTCCCGTTTGCCGGCCCGGAGGCAACCACGCAAGGAGTAAAACAGTTTTCCAGGCAAATTGACGTTGCAGCATATATCAGTTCAGGGTCACCAAATATACCTACCCTGCCTTCTGCATTATATTTGTGTGCATCAATCATAGCATCTAGGTACCTTGCGCGTTCTTTTCGGATTTTCATCGGTACCCCTCTGCCGGAGATGCCGGCAAGCGCTTCCATCAATGCATCCGTATTTTGCAGGCCAATCGGCAGCGGCAGACGGTACAATGGAATTCCGTAAGCTTCCTTTAAATACAGCCCCGGCGAATCTTCATCGGCTACCATTGCGCCGATTTCCAATGTTGCCGCTGCTTTGCCCATCTCCTTGAGCGCTGATATGGGGGTACCGCCCTCCGGCATCCGGTTATAGTATTCCTGACAGCCACCGTCCAGTGTTTCAGAAATATCGGGGAACAACGTATAAGCAATGTCAAATAAGCTCAGAATTTCTTTTAGATGCCGGATATCTCCAGGTGACATGGACCCGACAATTACGTTTACCTTTGGGCTTTTACCACCGTTTTTTACAAAATGCTCTACCGTTTTTCTTGCAGTATAATAATGCCCTTTGTATTGCGATCCTCCATATCCCGGAGAAGATACTGCAAGGCAGTCTATACCCTTTATTTTCTCCTCAGCAAAAAATTCATTGATAATCCCGCCGAGATCTTCGCCTATGGTTTCGGCCAAACAGGTGGTTGTAATGCCCACCACCCTTGGCCGGTACAATTTAATGACATTTTTTAACGCTTTTTTTAAATTTGCGCTACCGCCGTATACTGTTCCTTTCTCATTTAAAGATGAAGAGGCAATATCGATCGGTTCATTGTAATGCGTGGCCATATGGCGGCGGATATAGGTGGAGCAGCCTTGTGATCCGTGCATCAGTACCATGCAGTGCTCAATACCTTTAAATACGCCGGCTGCCCCCATCGGCATACACATATTGCAGGGGTTAACATTCAGATTGACAAAGTTTCTCATCGGTCTCTCCCCATTTCCTTTTCACCAGACCCCAAACCGGGCTGTTAACGCTCAAATCCGTTTCTTGGGCAAAATTAAGTGCTCCTTCAAAACCACTTAAAGGATGCTTTCTTTCATGGTTATGATCTAAAAATGCTACACATAGTTTGTACGCCAGCGGCCTTTCTTTTACGCCGCCAACCAGTATATCCGCCTGCTTTTCCTTTATAAAAGCCTCTAGTTCGAACGGATTGCTGTCATCCAATATGATCGTTCCTTCGTCTGCCAGTTCTTTGATTGTCTGATATTCTTCTTCCCTGCCGGTCTGCGTACCGACAATAACCGTTTTCATCCCAAGGTCTGCAAATTGTTTGATCAATGAAATGGCTTTGAAACCGCCGCCGACATAGATAGCCACTTTCTTGCCTGCCAGGCGTTGGCGGTATTGTTCAAGCAGCTTTTCCGTCCTCGATGCCTTCTCGACTACAAACTCTTTTGCCTTTTTTACGATACATTCATCTCCGATTGCATTGGCAAGATTCAAAAGAGACTTGACCGTATCTTCCACGCCGCAAAAGCTTACGTTAATAAAGGGAATATCAAACTTTTCCTGCATCTTCCGTGCAAGATAATGCATGGAACCTGTACATTGTACGATATTCAACTGCGCTTTCACCGCTTCTTTTAACGAGTCACAGGTCGAATCACCGGTGATTGCAGTATGCAGCTTGATTCCCAAACTTTTCAGGTATCCCTTAATGATCCACAATTCACCCGCTAAATTAAAATCCCCGAGAAAATTAATGCCTTGAGGCTTGGCAGGCCTTTCTTCATTGCCGATAAGCTCCATGATCGCATCACAAGCCGCCCGGTATCCGCTCGCCTTGTTGCCTGCAAAACCGGTAGACCTTACCGGAATCACTCTGATGTTGTGTTTTTGCTGGGCGGTTTTGCATACGGCATCCAAATCATCTCCAATGATACCAACCACACAGGTAGAATACACAAATATAACTTTTGGCTTGTATTGCGCTACGATTTCGTCGATGGCGGCAGACAGCTTCTTTTCCCCGCCGAAGATGATATCCTTTTCGCGAAGATCCGTCGAAAAGCTGTTGCGGTAGACCTCCGCTCCGCTTGTCAGACTTCCGCGGATATCCCATGTATAGCTCGAACAGCCAATCGGTCCATGGACGATGTGGTATGCATCCGTAATGGGGTTTAACACTACCCGCGCCCCGCAGTACACGCAAGCACGTTGACTAACGGAACCGGCAGCACTGTTTTTGTTGCATTGGATGCTATCTCCCTTACCTCTTGCATTGCACAGTATCGAATTTCTTCGCTCATCCAGCACATTTATATTCAATACTTTACTCATTTCTGCCACCTCCGTTCCTATATTGAAACCTCTTGTCGAGTAGAAATGCTTCTCTCTAACTTTAGGTGCAGGCTTGTTTTCACCATTTCCTTTGAGAGGCTGGTCATAAAATAGACAAACATATATTTTCCATTTAAATTAAATAGAAGTTTCGTTAACTCGTACCAATATCGGTATTGCACTGGTCCATTATCTGTGATACCATAATACACGAAATATCCTATGAGTTTGGGTTTTATGCAGTATACTAACATGCGTAGTGCGGTTAGCTATTATCCACTGTTTCTTTCTGAATCCCACTAGAATTATCGAACTTGCCTGGCCGCACTACACTTCTTACATTACAAGTTCATAATCTTCATCTGTACTTTCACGGTCTTTGGTATCGAGTAGCGCGTTACTGATTTTTTCAATGATTCGCATCGCGCCACGGTAACCTGCAACCGGCAAATAAGTTTGTACCGTTCTGTCCAGTATGGGAAATCCGATGCGTACCAACGGAATGTCCTCGGCTCTTGCAATGTATTTCCCGTATGTGTTGCCGATAATCAAATCGACCGGTTGATTCTTAATCCACTGATGCAACAGCATCAGATCGCCTGCTGCTTTGACGTTTGATTTGACGCCTGCCGCGTCTGTCATGGCTTTTACGTCTTCCACAAAGGCCTCTCCCGGCGTCCCCGTCAGAATATGGACGGGCCGCATTCCCAAGCTTAAAACGAATTGGGTCAATGCGGTCACGATATCCGGGTCGCCGAAAATCGCTACCTTTTTACCGTGAAAGTGGAAATGGGTGTCGGTCATGATATCAACCAACTGGCCTCGTTCTTCTTCCAATTCATAAGGCACGCTGTTGCCGGTAAGCCTTAAAAGCTGCATGATGAATGAGTCGGTTGCTTCTATGCCAATTGGTGTTCTCAATATAAACGGCTGTACGCCGCACTTCTTTTCCAGCGCCACTGCAGCATCTGCAGATGAAAATCTGCCCAAGGCGATCGTTGCCATAGCATTCCCTGTTGCAATAAGGTCTTTTACCTTCGTGCCGCCTTTAGGATACATTTCAAATTTTCCCGTATTTGGTGCATCCACCACACCGCTAGTGTCGGGAAAAACGGTAGCCGGAACATTGAGAAGCTTTAATATCCTCTTGATTTCCCGTATATCCGCCGGTTCGACAAAACCGGGTATGATATTGATGGATTTTCCTTCCGAGCTCCCTTTGGCCAGATAATTGACCATGGCCTTTACCATGTTGGAGTAACCCGTAACATGGGACCCGACATAGCTGGGCGTATTGGCATGGATGACCGTCTTGCCATCCGGTATATCTATTTCACGGACAATAGAAGCTATATCGTCGCCGATCGTTTCCGAAAGGCAGGTCGTGTTGATTGCGATGACATCCGGATTATATATGGTAAAAACATTTTTAATCGCCTGCTCTAAATTGGACTTGCCGCCGAAAACCGCCGTGCCCTCCGTAAACGAACTGGTGGAAGCCATGATCGGATCCCTGTAATGACGCGAAAGGTGCATACGGTGGTAGGAGCAGCATCCCTGGGAGCCATGGCTGTGGGGCAGACATCCATGGATACCCAGCGCGGCATACATGGCACCGATGGGCTGGCATGTCTTTGCAGGATTTACAACCAGCGCCGAACGCTCTGCAATGGTCTTAGGCGTTTGATTCAGCATTTAACAACACCTCCGTTCCGGTCATTTCGGCTTGATTGGCAAATGTGCCCTCTATATATGGTCCGCTTTTCCACGGGGGAACCAAGTAACTCCATGTCGGCGTATACATACCCGCAATGATGTCGTTAGCAAAATTGACTGCACCTTTGAAACCGGCATACGGGCCGCCGTAGTCATAGGAATGAAGTTGTTTGGAAAAGACGCCCATTTTTTGCACGGTATACTTATCTTTGATACCCGAGCAGAATATATCCGGTTTGACCGCTTTGATAAACTCCTCTGTTTCAAAATGGTTCAAGTCATCGATCACAATTGTGCCATCTCCCATGGTTTTTATCATGCCTTCATAATCGCCAAGCGGAATAATCTTTTTCAATTGCTCCATCCGTTCTTTTGAGACATATATTTTATAATGCTTTTCATCTTTTTCCGGACGATACTCTTCAATGTTTTTGCTGTCCGCATCCGGTTTTAAAAACGGCAGCACCGCCCGTCCTTCGTAGTCATCTCGGTGGGCAAATTCGTATCCGGCCATTACCGTCTCCATCCCCAGATCTTTAAACAAGCTTTGATAATGATGTGCTCTGGAACCGCCTACAAACAGCATAACTTTCTTGCCTTCACAAAGTGCCTTGGATTTCTCGATGGTTTCACGGATATCGGCAAGCTCCTCTGCGATCACTTCTTCCGTCCTTTGTTTCAGCCTTTCGTCTCCGAAATACAGAGCCATGTTGCGAAGGGATTCGATCGTCGACTGGATGCCGATAAAATTCACCTTCAGCCACGGTGTTCCGTATTTTACTTCTATCATCTCTGCTATGTAATTGATGGACCGATGGCACTGCACCAGATTGAGCTGAGCGGTATGCGCGTTTTTCAGCCTTTCATAACTGCTGTTGCCCGTCATAACCGCGACGATGTTATAGCCGATTTTTTTAAGTACCCGCGAAATCTCCCATTCGTCCCCGCCAATATTGTATTCACCCAGTACATTGATGGAAAATTCTTTGGGCTCTTCGATACCTTTGCCAATCACTTCCCGCATAAGATTGTTGTTTGCGATATGGTGTCCGGCAGACTGGCTTACTCCTTTATAACCTTCACAGTTGAAGGCAATAACGGGAATACCGTATTTTTTTTGCGCCTCTGCCGCCACCGCGCTGATGTCGTCACCGATAAGCCCGACCGGACAGGTGGCGGAGATAGTAATGGCTGCCGGATTGAACGTTTCTACCGCCTCTTGAATAGCCTTCTTTAGTTTCTTTTCGCCGCCGAAAACGATGTCGCTCTCCTGCAAGTCAGTGGAAAAAGCGTAGTTAATAAAATTTTTTTCTCCTCGTTCCGGTTTAGCTTTGTTTCTTCGGGTCCCCCACGCATAGTAGGAACAACCAATCGGGCCATGAACAATATGCACCATATCCATCAAAGGCCCTATAACCACTCCTTTGCAGCCGGCGTAACAGCAGCCACGATTGGTGATGATGCCAGGGATAGTACGGGTATTCGCTGCGATTTCCTGTTTTTCCGCATCTCCTTTTTTTACCAGCATGTGCTGTTTTCTGTTCTTTCGTACTTTGGCTGGATACGAATCCAGTATTTTATCTAACGTCTTTTCGTTCAGCATTTTCCTTCTCACCTCTTTTTTAAAGAACAATGTCTCCTGTTTCACCAGTACGCATCCTGTAAGTTTCTTCAACGGGCATTACAAAAATCTTCCCATCTCCGGCATTTTTCGTCTGGTTTGTTTCGATAATGATCTTGACGACCTCACCAACATCTTCATCCTTCACCATCATCATCAGCAGTCTCTTTGGGAGTAGCCGATGGCCTTCAGATACTGCTTCCGCTACCTTGGGAGATTCGATTTCAGCACCATCCAAAAGCTTTCCGATTAATTGATAATCAACCTTTTTTTTGCCCCTGCCCAGAACCTTGCAGCAGGTGACAGACGGAAATCCCGCCAATGACAATGCCTGTTTCGTCTGGTTGATTTTATTCATGCGGATAACTGCCATGATTTCTTTCATCATAAAGACTCCCTTCCTTAGAGTTCTTCCATTCCGCTGCTTATCGTGTAGGAAGTTTCCACCGAGCTTATGAAAATTTTACCATCCCCAAATGCGCCGCTTTCACCCGTTTTAGCTGTCTTCAAAATGATTTTAACTAGCTCATCGACATTTTCATCTTCCACCACAAGCAATAGCATTTCTTTGGGAAGCTCATCATAATACAAGTCAGCAACTTTAAGACCGCGCTGTTTTCCTCTGCCTACTACATCCATTTTTGTTACAGAGGGAAATCCAGCATCAGCAAGTTCAGACAATACGATTCCGGTTTTTTCCGGGCGTATAATGGCTCTTATCATCTTCATGGTTTTTCTCCTCCCATTTCCTTTATTACGGAACTTAACGGTTTGCTTAATGCCCTATAATCAATTCATAATACCGTATTCCAACAGAATTTCCTCAAGGCGCTCCTGTTTCATGGGTTTCGGAATCACAAACATGTCGTTTTCATCAACCGCTTTTGCCAGTTGCCTGTATTCATCTGCCTGAGGATCTTTTGGATCATAATCGATAACGGTCTTTTTATTGATTTCCGCACGCTGCACAACATTGTCCCGCGGTATAAAGTGGATTAGCTGGGTTCCTAATTCCTTTGCAAAAGCCTGCAGCATCTCGTATTCATTATCCACTTTACGGCTGTTACAGATAATGCCACCCAACCTTGTTCCGCCGGTTTTAGCGTATTTCTGAATACCCTTAGAAATATTGTTGGCTGCATACATAGCCATCATTTCACCGCTGGCAACAATGTATATTTCCTGCGCCTTGCTTTCACGGATTGGCATGGCAAATCCTCCACATACAACATCGCCCAAGACATCGTAAAATACATAATCCAGGTCTTCAGTATAAGCGCCCAGGCTTTCCAGCATATTAATAGAAGTAATGATGCCTCTGCCTGCGCATCCAACACCCGGTTCCGGCCCGCCAGATTCTACACAGCGGATGCCATTAAAACCTTCCTTCATGATTTCCTCAAGCTCTACATCCTCGCCTTCTTCCCGCAAGGTGTCCAACACCGTCTGTTGCGCAAGACCGCCAAGGATCAATCTGGTAGAATCTGCTTTCGGGTCACATCCTACGATCATAATCTTTTTGCCCATTTCACTCAAAGCTGCTGTAAGATTTTGGGTAGTTGTTGATTTACCAATACCACCTTTTCCATAAATTGCTACTTGTCTCATTGAATTACACTCCCTTCCAGAAATAAAATTCTTTGTTTTATAAAAAAAACAAAGGAGTTTTTTACGAGCAGCACCCGTATAAAACCCCTTTGTTTTTTTAATCGAATTAAAATTCATATTTTATTTATTTATAATGTACCATACGCATTATCAAAATGCAATATTATTTTTTATATTATTCATATTTTATTTATCTATAGCATTTGAACCTTATCACTTAACCCTTCATCCTAATCCTACACATAAAAAGGATCTAAGAGGAATTATTCTATTAAATCCTCTCCAACCCTTATAAGTACCTATTACTATGAATCCCAAGTAAAAAAACAACCGATGAAATAACCTCCAAGGTAATTGAGATATTTAAAGCTAGCCGTAAAAATTATGGAACTAGTAAAATAAAAGTAGAATTAAAAAAAATGAATTAACAAAATTAAACCCCAGGTTACCCCAGGGTCGCTAATCTTAATAGCTATTCACATTCATTCATATACCGCACGCAATTCCTGCCGGCAGCCTTTGCCTCATACATCATGTTGTCTGCCTTATTCACCAATGTATCAACCATGTCCCCCGGACAGTAACCGGCAACTCCGAAACTGGCCGTTACATGATCCACGCCCGGTATATCCATTTGGCTTAGACTTTCCCGCAGTTTTTCCGCTAAACGGGCCGCACTTTTTACCGTTGTATCGGGCAGAAGTATAACAAATTCCTCCCCGCCCCAGCGGGCCAGGGTATCTATTTTGCGGATCCTGTTCTTAATCAATTCTGCTATGCTTTTAAGAACTAAATCACCGACGTTATGGCCAAAACGGTCATTGATACTCTTAAAGCGATCTATGTCCAGGATTATCAGGGAAAACTTTCTGTCTGCCCGTTTGGCGCGCTCTATTTCTACTTCCAGTTGTTGCGTAAAATAGCGGCGGTTATAGACGTTTGTCAAAACATCAGTAACAGATAAATGGCGAAGTTCCTCTTCTATTTTTTTGTACCTGGTAACATCAGTAGCATAATGAAGATAGACATCCTCTCCCAACGGAATCCACCACATATCCCATATATTACCCCTCAGCTCCACTTCGCTGTTCATCGGTGCATTTTTATCAAGAGCTTCGTCTCCGAGACAGAAATAGCATTTCGTGCCCGGTAAAGGACTGCCTGATTTTTTTAATGCCTCCCTATATTCATCAGGCAGGTTTCCCCCGCCAAAGACTCTTTCCCAGCAATAATCTCCAATTTTTATCCCAAATAATGACGACGCCGCTTTATTCTGTGCCAGAATACGGCGCTTCCTTGAAACAAGCCAGACCGGATTGGGAATGCCCTCCAGCATCAGGCGAAACCTTTCTTCTTTTCGCCTGTTTACCTCTTCCAGCTGTTTTCTTTCAGTTATATCATCAATAATTATCTGTACTGTATTTCTATTCACCAGTGGTTTAACATGGGCTCGCAACCATACTTTCTTGCCCAATTTGGATTCATAATTCATTTCATATGTGCCGGGCTTATTATTTTGCAAACATTCTTCAAGTTTTCTTGAAAAACCATGTCTGACCAATAAGGGGAAAGTTAAAAGATTAATCTTTTTTGTTTCTTCAATACTTGGTAAATTAAGTATTTCTAATGTTTTTTGATTCACATAAATAATATTTCCTGCTTGATCACATTTTAAAATTCCAATGGGGGCATTTTCGGCTAATTCCAAATATTGTTCCCGGCTGTTTTCAAGTTCCTTCTGTGCCTGTTTGCGTTCACTGATGTCACGCACAATTCCCACCGCATGCCAGGCATTCCTGAACCGCAAAGCAGACAGTGAAAGCTCCACATCAAGCTCCCGCCCGTCTTTATGTTTAGTTTTCAATTCTATCGTTTTCCCTACGTCCTTCCCTTCCCCGGTTAACTGAAAATGCTTAAAAGCCTTATTATAAGCCTGGTAAAGACCTTCGTCCGGCACCACCACCCGGTGCAGATCCTTTCCCAGGATTTCTTCCCGGGAGTAGCCGAAGAGCTGTTCCGCTGCAGGGTTCCAAAAAGCGACGTTTCCCTGCCCGTCAAGCATGACAATGGCGTCCCGGGCCGAGCTCATAATAGCGCTTAAAGTCGTTTCCTTTTCTTTAAGCTCCTCTTCCATCGCTCTGCGTTCAGTCAGGTCAACAACCAAGGCCAGACACAATTTTTCTCCCCCGTAATCGAAAAGCTGTAAATTTATTTCCACAGGATACTGGGAACCGTCCTTCCGGCGGTGCACTGTTTTAAATAGGACATGCTCCTGTTCCCCGCTGACCAGTGGGTTAAGGATTTTTTGGAAACTCTCTATGTCAAATTCTGGTTTGAGGTCGAGAGGGATCATGGTGTTCAGTTCTTCGATTGTATATCCCAGGTTTTTTCTGGCAGCGCGGTTTACAGCAACAAATTTTAAGGACTTCGGATGAAAAATATAGAGTTCATTCAGGGCGTTTTCAAAAAGCCACTCAAACATTCTGGCATGGGTATTTGCTTCATGAAGTTTCAAAGCCATTTCCACTGTGGATAGCAATGCAGCTTTATCTGTGCCTTTTAACACGAACCCATAAGCCTTAACCTCTTTTATTTTATCAATAATTTCCCCGGATGTGTTGGCGGTGAGAAATACAACGGGAATATCCCGGGATTTAAGTATTCTGCGGGCGGCATCTATTCCGTCCATTACCCCCGCCAATTCGATATCCATCAGAACCAGGTCTGGCGGAAAGCCGCCACTTATCTTTTGTACCGCTTCTTCCCCTGTAATAGCGGTCTCTATCTCATATCCGCATTTATGCAAGAAATCTTCTACAATCTTAGCAGTTAAGCGGCTGTCTTCCGCCAGCAGTATCTTCTTATTTTTAGGAATGCTTTCCGCTCTCAATTTTATTCTCCCCAAACTATTCCTCTATTCTGCTCATTATATCATTATATTACAGCCAGAACTTAGCCACAAGAAAATTCAGAGCTTGGTTTGCTATTTTTATGTTATTTTCCACAGTTTCTTTTGCTGCAATGACTTTTATACATCTTCATGTCCGCTTGTATGCAAATATATTACTTTCGTTTGACAACTGTTTGAGAAAAGCTTTCTTGATGTTTTGTCTAACAAAATGGCAATCTTCAATGATCAGTATTTTTTTCATTCTAACATCACATTCCTTTTACTTTGCTCAATTCATAAAAAGTAACGGTAAAATTCCGGTTATCTCTTCCTATTTATAACAATTTTATTTATATTTTTACAAAAATCAATACGTGTTTGGGTTTTTCATCATCTTTCTTATTTAATCTGCATTATAAAACCTACCTTACCTCAACCCCGCCTTCAAAACAAACACCACTTTTCCTCGTCCACTGCCTTCATGCTGCAGCCTTCTGGCCCCTTTTCATCCCGGTTCCTGCAAATCCACACGGGAGCAGATGGTAAAACTTTATGAAAGTGGTAAATTTAAAACAGAAATAATGCGTGAATATAGCCGTAATAATTATGGAACTGGGAAAATAAAAGTAGAATTAAAAAAACTAGGCTTTATAGTATTAAGAAGAAAAATAGGTGGAATAATGAAATACCAAGGGCCAGTATCAAAATATACTGTTGCCCAATATAAACCCCATGTGGATAAATGTAATGAATCAAAAGACAATGCACACCCAACACCTGGGCTATATCCCCTAAGATTCGCCAAATTTCCTCGGTTAATGATCAGCACCTGTGCTGTCGAATGGGCTTCTATAGCTACATTGACGACATCACCATGTTTCCCTTGAACTTATTTCCTCGATATATTACATTAATAAAAGAAGTCTATCAATTTAGAATGGGAGTGAATTTCTTGAAGAGAAGTTATTTAGGTATTGGTATTATCGTCATAATACTCTTCATCCTCTACTTAGGCTATAATAGCATGGTAAATCTGGAGGAGCAAACAAATAATGCTTGGAGTCAAGTTGAGAATCAGCTTCAAAGACGCGCAGACCTTATCCCTAATTTAGTTAATACAGTTAAAGGTTATGCAAGCCATGAACAAGCCGCAATTAAATCTGTTAGTGACGCAAGAGCAAAACTTGCCGGAAATCAAAGCATTGATAATAGAATAAAAAATGAGGAAGAACTAAGCTCAGCTTTATCCAGACTACTGATGATTGCTGAAAACTATCCAAATTTAAAAGCAGACGCTAATTTCCGCCAGCTTCAAGATGAATTAGCTGGAACTGAGAACAGAATAGCTGTAGCACGAAAAGATTATAATGATGTGGTTAAACAATATAATAGTAAAATAAGAAGATTTCCAAATAATCTTTTTGCCGGAATCTTTGGATTTGAAAAGAAACCTTATTTTGAAGCCCAGCCAAGTGCAAATAAAGTTCCTGACGTAAATTTCTAAAAATAAGCGAAGAACGTGATAATAATGAAAAAGTGTATAAAGCTGTTATCTATCATATTTGTTTTTTCCCTGTTTTTAGGGTCTCAGGCCTTTGCAGCTATCAATATTCCTAAGCCTTCACAAAATATTTATGTTAATGATTTTGCCAATCTCATTACCCCTGAAGACGAAGAAATCATTACCGAAACAGCCAGCACTTTAGATAATAATACATCAGCTCAAGTTGCCGTTGTAACGATAAATTCTTTAAACGGTATTCCCATATCGGATTATACTAATGAACTTTTTCGCAATTGGGGCATCGGAAATAAAAAGGAAAATACGGGAGTGCTAATTCTCATCAACAAAGAAAATCTGTTAAAAAATATTCCCGGGAAAGTAAGAATCGAAGTTGGTTATGGATTAGAAGGCATTCTTCCTGATGGTAAAGTTGGCAGAATTCTTGATGAAAAAATGATTCCTCTATTTAACGAAAAAGAATATTCTCAAGGAATATTAGCTGGCTTCCAAGCTGTAACAAATGTAATTCAGGAAGATAGCTCAGGGAACACCGATACCACCCATTTAGAATATCAATTTAAATGGTGGCATATCTTATTGATTATTCTAGGCATCATTTTTCTAATTCTCTTAGAAATGATGGGTTTCCCGGTTATTAGAATTATTTTTGTACTTCTTTCTATGGGCGGTCGACGTGGAGGAGGTTCAGGTGGAGGATTCGGCGGTGGATCTTCCGGTGGCGGTGGTGCAGAACGATAACTTTACCATTAACTTCTAAAATCATATCTAGAATGGAATAACAAGGGGACGGTGTTTGTTAACAACACTGTCCCTTTAAGTTATCTTTAAAAAGCCGAACATTCTTCTGCACATTTGTCACATATCTCGGATATGCCAAATGCTAAAATATATTATAACTTATCAAATCTTTATTTGTATACATACGATAACCTAATTTATTATAATGTGATGGCGTTAATAGTCCCCTATTATCATAATATCCCACTGTTCGAGTAGAAACAGATGATTAGTTCGCAAATTCAGTAATACTATAGAGTTTTTGATTTAAGTCATTCCCTCCCCTCTAATTAGAATTATAAAGGTTGACGCTGTGTTAATCTCAATTTATATGTAGTACCATATTCCCTCATTATATTTTAAAATTCTTCAAATATATTAAAATGGATTCTACTATTCTATCATACTTTTTATTTTTGGTATGATTTTAAAACTTTAATAAATTCATTTAAATAATCAGCTAAATATTTATTTTTGTGATATATGATACTAAAATTTCTGTTAAATTCAACATTGTTAATTTTTATTATCTGTAACTTGTGGGAAGCCACTTCATCTTTAATAAGTCTTTCTGAAATAACGGAAAGACCATGTCCTGCTATTACTGCTTGTTTTATTGCTTCTGAATTATTGCATATCCACTTTTCTTGTATGGTAAATCCAGCATTTCTCATATGATTTTCAAAAAGCTCACGAGTTCCGCTTCCCTTTTCTCTTAAAATAAATGGTTGATTATTAAGTTCGGACAATTTTACAGTATTTTTATTTGCAAAATAACTATTTTTGCCGCTTATAAGTACAAGCCTATCTTTAATAACAGGTAAGCATACTATATCTTTACTTTTTACTTCCCCTTCAACAAGACCAATATCTAATTGATTAGTTAAAATTTTTGATTCTATGACGCTGGTATTATTAATGAAAACTTGAGTTTGTATAGTTGGGCATTTAGAGCTGAACTGATTTATTATATCACTCATTACACAGGTTCCAACTGTGACAGTTGCACCTATTTTTAATAAAACAACAGATGATTTTTTAATGGTTTCTTCCATTTCATCAAAAAGAGATACAATATGCCTTGCATAACTTAAAAATTGTTCTCCAGCTTCTGTTATATAAAGTTTTTTTGAAAGCCGTTCAAAAAGTTTAATGTTATAAAAATTTTCAATTTCTGAAATGGCTTGGCTTACAGATGGTTGTGAAATATAAAGATTTTTAGAAGCTAAGCTCATTTTACCACAATCTGCTACTTCAATAAAAATTTTGAGATGTCGAATTGTCATATTAACATTCATTCCTTTTGCTGTGCTCAAGGCACAAAATTTAATGAAGGTGTGAAATTTTCTTTCAGGTTAATCACGCTAATTTATAGGTTTATACTTATGATAATAATAATATTTTAGTATTTTACAATAGTTTTTTCATGCAATAAAATTAAGGCATAAATGATGTCGGGAGGACAAAATATGAACAAGATTAATGATGAAGAAATAAAAAGAGTAAAGTCTATGGGATTTTTAGCAAATAATAACGGAAAACATTTTTCAGCTAGAATTATTACTGAAAATGGTGTCCTTAATGCAAGACAACTTAAAAATGTTAGTGAAGCTGCAGAAAAGTTTGGAAATGGTAAAATTTCATTTACTGCAAGACTTACTTTGGAATTGCCTGGAATAAAGTATGAAGATATTGAAGAAGTAAGAAATTACATATCTCAAGAAGGGATGGTAACTGGGGGAACAGGTGCAAAAATCAGACCTATAGTTTCCTGCAAAGGTACAGTATGTACATATGGGCTTTTTGATACACAAGCTATGGCCAAAGAAATACATAAAAGATTTTTTGAAGGATATTATGATGTAAGTTTGCCACATAAATTTAAAATTGCAGTAGGTGGATGTCCTAATAATTGTGTTAAGCCTGATTTAAATGATTTTGGTATTGTAGGGCAAAAAATACCTAATTATAATTTGGAAAAATGCAAGAAATGTAAAAAATGTAACGTAGAGAGTTCATGCCCTATGAAAGCAGCAAAACTTATTGACGAAGTTTTAAATATTGATAAAAAACTTTGTAATAATTGTGGACTATGTATAGATAAATGCTATTTTAAGGCAATAGAGGATGGCACACAAGGTTATAAAATATATATTGGCGGAAGATGGGGAAAGTCAACCCGCCATGGTTCATTTTTTGATAAAATATTTACAAAAGATGAAACAATGAATATTCTTGAAAAAACAATTCTGTTTTTCAGGGATAAGGCCTTTAAAGGAGAACGTTTAGGTAATACAATTGACAGACTTGGATTTGAGTATGCTGAGACGAAAATTTTAAATGATAAAATTCTTAAAAGAAAGAACGAGATATTAAGTGCTCCTTTAAACATTCAAGGAGAAAAAGTATAATATCCAAAAAATATATATCTGTTTTCTTATGCATAATAATTAGCGACAGTATTTAATTGCCTGGCCTAAAGCGCTTTTGGGCAATACTCGTGGGGTTTGAGTTTTAAGCCATGCCAAAAAGGCATCCAGCACAGGGCGGCTGCGCACCAAGCGAGTTTTATAGCAGGATTAAAACTTTTGGGGGTGTTTACTAGCAAACCGCAGCCCTGGCCATTAGGCCCTAATTTGTCTATTTCTACAGGCAGCCACTGTGTCGGGACTACTTTGGTAGTATCTACGGATTTAAACTTCCGAAGCCAATACCGTAATTGAGGAAGTTTTATATCGTGCTCTGCACACCATATTTGGTGTTTTGGGAAGATTATCGCATTACCGAGGGAAATTAACTAGGTGGGTAGTATTTGACGCTTACACAATACAAATAAAATATAAAATGTTCAAATGTCCTGTGAATGCTTACAGAATTACCTGTTAGTATTCACAGGACATTTGAAATCTACATATAATACAAATTATTTCACTCAATTACCACTGCCGTACCTGAAGCCGTTACCATTAGCATATTACCACCTTGACCTAATACCTCATAGTCAATATCTACTCCAACGATTGCATTAGCACCAAGAGCACCTGCTCTCTTCTCCATCTCTTTTAATGCTGCTTCTCTTGCCTCAATCAATTCCCCCTCATATGACCCAGAACGGCCTCCAAAAAAGTTTGAGAGCCCAGCAGCGAAATCCTTAATAAAGTTTACTCCAGAAATTACTTCTCCAAATACTATTCCCTTGTACTCAGTAACCTTTCTACCTTCCACATTAGGTGTTGTTGTTACAATCATTCCAATCCCTCCAACCTGCTATATTCTAATATTATTTATATTTTAAACCAGTAACTAGTTATCCATATTTCTCTACATTTATATTTTCCTTATCTCCATATCTCTCATACTCCCCAAATTTCCCCTATATTCAATTCTGCCTGATTTAATAAGTTCTAATATCCTCCAAAATATAAAAAAATCCGAAATATAATTTTCATCTCTTCCCATAACCTGCCCCACAGTTCTTGCACATTTAGAAAAGTAGTGATTTGTATGCTCTAGAATTATCTCATCAAAATAAGGTTCAGGAACACTCACAACGCTTTTATCTTTGACAACACGCAAGTTAGAGTTTTCCTGTTAAAGTTTTCTCCATAAGTCCATGATATTACCGCATATTTACCCTGTAACAATATTTCACTTAATTCATTTTCATCATTTATTTGCCTATCTTTCCTTCTCATATGATACTTTTCCAAAATAATTAACTCCTAACATTTTCCTGATTTAGTTTTGTCTTGCAATTGTGAAACAACTTTTTATAAATTACACCATACTGTTAAATCATAAAAAATCTGCTCAAAATCACCCCAAAATGCAGCCTACTCCTATGGTTCGTTCTAAGAACATAAAAAACCGTGAAAGGCTATAGGATTGCTCCTTTAAACACTCCACGGGTATCACCAAACTTTATTATCATTGGACACCAGAACCTAAATTTTGTGAATAATTCAGAATAATAAGTTATAACAAATCCTTCTTTACATATGCAGGGAATTATGCACTCAAATCTTTGGTAGATTTTAAATACACAAGTTTGCATATCTGCCTTACACTATAGAATTTACTTCATTTACAGTACATGTTGTCAAGATAACATAGTCCTGTATTAGTCTTAAAATATTTTTGTTTAATGGTCTCTATCTGTTCTTTTTTCATAGCATCTTCAAAAATATTTACAAGAAAATCTGCTTCTACAAGTATTTGAAAATCTATATCGTCTATTTTATTATAAGTATGATGGTTGCCTATTAAATAACAAACCCTGTCTAAAAAGTCTTTGCTTAAACTAAATTCTTGCAAAATATCACATGCTATAGGTGGCCCTTCTATCTCCTGATACTTTCCGGCAGATGATGAGTATTTCCTTTCACTTTCCTTAATCCCGATATCATGTAAAATTGCAGCCGCTTCAAGGATTTTAAGTTTTTCTTCCGGGATATTCTCAAGTTCTCCTATGCTTTTTGCAAATCCATACACCTTTAGTGCATGATTAATTCGCTTAGCATCACCATCAAAGTATTCTATCATTTTTTTCATAGTAGCACTTACAATATTTATCATATCATCTCTCTCCCCACTAATTACTTAGTTTTGCATATTATTAACGGTCCTTAAAAGCTTTGCTTTCCAAAATATCAAAATCACTATAGCGATAATCACCTGTATGATAGTTCTAAGATTACATAATATTGCTTGGCAAGTCCAGTATTTCACCGAAAAAATTTGTACAGAAATGAACTAAAACCCCCGATAAAATACTTCTACTACTATTGTTATTATAAATCCAGTTCAATGGTCAAGTGCGAAACCTCTCCATCCGAATTCTTCACCGAGAGGTCCCTGTAGAATAAGCATATAAAGAAATATTGGTACAATCAGCCAAGGCTGCTGAATCATTATGGGAAGCAAAAGTGAATTGAATTTCGCTCCTGTAAAGGCATTCATAAATAAAAAAGACAGTGTCAGTATACCCGGCATTAATAGAAAGATATAAAGATACCAGACCTTATTAAACCTATACTGTAGCGCTCTTTTTAAAAGATTTTTCACTCCCTCTTTTCCATATTTTAAATAGGTAAGGAAGAGTGCAGTAATAGAAGGTGCAAAAGTACCCATCTTTACAAGCAAATCATTGGATACAGAAGTCATTAGCAATTCTTTTGACTCCAAAACAGCAGGGAAGAATATTAGCCATGAGATCCCAATAGTTAGCAAGCAATAAATAATTAGATAACATAATGCATAGCCGCGCCTGCAAAAACACCTAATAGCAGAAAGAAGAAAAATCCTTCAATTTGCATGTTTTCTCTACCGTAAAATCCTAGAAGAAAAGCATATAGCATCCTATAAGAATTTGTGAGACTCTTCGTCCCCATTGTTTATGTTCCTTTGGCAGTGTCTTGGTTAAAAAGATACCAACTGCCACAGAAAATCCTATATAACTGAAATTAAATAAATAAAAAATATACCCTTCTCAAATAGATAATCTTCTTCTTTCATTCCATTAATGTAATTATTAATTTCCTCTCTCAATTGCCCATTGATTGGAAACAACTTTGTCTTGTTCGTTTTTTCTTTCCTTATTGCAATATGAGTTTTATTTTTTACATCCGATACTTTTAGAGAAATAATATCCCCAATGCGCATTCCTGTGTTGAATGCCATAATACAAACCATATAATACTTATAATTCTTTCTCATCATTTCTCTTTTAAGTTCAATAATCTTACCCATATCTTTTATCGGCTGAACTAATTCTATAGTAAACACTTCTTCCAGAAAATTTTGCTAATCCCATTATATTACTCTTACCGTAATCTGGCAGCACAATATGTTACACTTATAAGATGTAAAAATTGATATTTCAAAAGAAGTCCTTATTTATCAAGGCTTGAAGCCATTTTATCACTGTATATAAATAAAAAACTCATGTCAAAACCCAACACCCCTCAACCCCTTGTCCCATCTATCCTTTACCCTATTTTCCTATTTTCTTCCATATAAAAAAGTCATGTCAAAGATCACCCATTTTCATTGTTGCTATCTCCTATTTTCTTCCTATTTTCAGCCTCATTTTAGATAAAAAAGTCGTGTCAAAAGTAAGGATTAAATAGGGATAAGTTGCAAGGGAAAAGGGGAAATTTTAATCAATATCTTTCATCAATACACCCTTCAAATCCAATAAAATCAATACTTTTACCCTTATTCCTTTCTCTTTGAGCCTAAAAAAGCCCTGCAGCAATTCAGGATTTCTCCTGCATTTACAGCATGGCTTTTAACATGACTTTTTTATTTTTAACACGAGTTTTTTATTCGTGACACGAGTTTTTTAGGGTTATACAGTTACTTCCTTGCCTTTCCTGTCAAGTGCTCAATATTGATTTTAATAACTTTTGTCCTGACACTGTCTTTCTGTATATATTCTATTCCTTTTTCCATGAACTCTCCAGAGTATTTTTGAATGAGTGCAACCAATGCAGCCTCTTTTTCCTTATCATATACTTCAACTGCACGTCCAAACACAATTACACTTTCATACCTATAGCTGAATTTGTCTGGAGTGGGCTCAGTATTGCCAACAACACAAAAAGAAACCCTATTATTATTTGCAATATTATCCAATTTGCTTCCTTCGACAGCACAATGATAATAAATATTTCCTTCATAGTATATATAGTTTAGTGGCACCCCATAGGCATATCCATTTTCACCTACTGTAGATAATATTCCGTATTGTCCTTTTTTTAACAGTTCAATAGCCTGTTCCTTATCAATACTTCTATCTTTTCTTCTCATTTCTTTAAACATATCCTGTCTCCCTTGTATAAAATCTCTTCCATGAATCACACCTCAAAAAATCAATCCGGTACCCGTAAAATGTTTCCATCCTCCATATCAAGTCCCACGTTTTCACTCTTTGATTTTACCGGTAGCGGCATGGAAGCCTAAGGTCGAATTAATAAATTAATCCCCTTGAAAATAGCCACCCATACGATAAATGGTAAGTTCATCGTTTGATGAACATGAACTTTGTAATCATAAATATCTAAAAGACTTTTAAACAGCGAAGAAGTTTTATGTGCTGTCAGCACGACTTCTTTTCCATTACTTATAGTTATCGTTTTAAATGCAAAAGTAGATTTTACATCATAGATATTCTGTTCATAAATCATTTGAAGCTCTTTAAAAAAAGACTTTTTTTCATGGAGTGATATATCTTTAATTCGTACGATCTCTTTCCCGTCTGGTTGAAACACAATAAAGGCGTTATGTATTAAATTTTCTTTTGTGGATATTGCTTTGTATTCTTCTTTTCCAGAAAAAAATGAATACTTTCCAATTGGAAAACTCCATTTAGGATAAAGCAATACTTCTTCATCTGTCTGTGTTTCTCGTATACGAGTTTTAGTCAAATCCATAAATGAATCTTTAAAAATAAACGAATAAGCCATATCTTTCCTCCTATCTCTTTTAATTCTGATTCTTTATCCATAGTTAGTTGAGTCTTCAAAGAGCATATGTGATACTTTTTTCAAGCATTTCCCTTCAACCTCAATTTAGATTAAAAAGTATCTTAAGAGTAGAGAAAAATAAAAGTAAAAAAGAAAATAACGCATTCATTTTCATTAACTCAACCGAACATTATGCTCGTTTAAGTCGGACAAACTGGAATTTTATAAAAGTTATTTTATCGCTTTTAAATGCTGAATGTATATTCCTATATGTCCTATAGCCTTACTAAATGAAGTAATCTTTGTATATTTATAGAAGCTATCATTAACGATTGCAATTAAAATAATAACCAAGACAAATTTAAAAAATTTTTTTACTAGAACCCTCCTATTTTAGAACTCACTCAGAAGTGTATAAATAAGTCCTTCAAGGTTAAATATTAACTGTTTAATCAAGCAAAACCGAAATTAGCCCTGCGTCTAAAAACTTCACTCACTGGCTTTTTCCTCCAGACAAAAGAAAAAACCACCTTTCTAGAATATACTATCGACTAGAATATACTATCGATTAGTATACCTGTATATTTAAAATAATCTCCACTCCAGCCCCCACACCCTCAAACCCTTATCCCTTCTCGCCTTGAACCTATTTCCCTATTTCTTTCCAGATAATAAAGTCCGCTCTAAAATTCCTTAATTTCATCCCATTTATTAACACTTTTACCTTAATTCTTGTAACAATTTTTAAAATAAAGTTGGTTCCAAATAGGGATATGTTGAAAGGAAAAAGGGATAAGGTTGCATTTTCTCATGTGCTTTTTCTAATGCTTTTTATCAATCCTGGTAGCAATATTTCTCTCAATACTATAATCAATACTTTCCTCAATCCCTTTAAAATCAATGCCTTTAGCCTTATTCCCTACCCCTTAACCCTAACAATCTTAACCCTTACACCTTAGCCCTTTCCCTTGTAAAAAAAGCAAACCCCGCAGCAAATCAGGAGTTATCCTGCATCTGCTGTGGGGATTCGGAACGAACTTTATTTTTACAGAGCGAAGTTTATTATCATGGAGTGGAGTTTATTTTGTATATACAAAAGTGGAAAGTTTAATCAATATCTTTTATCAATACTCCCTTCAAATCTAATAAAATCAATACTTTTAGCCTTATTACTTACTCCTTGAACCTAAAAAAGCCATGCAGCAATTCAGGATTTCCCCTGCATTTACAGCATGACTTTTAACATGACTTTATTATTTTTAACACAACTTTTTTATTCGTGACACGAGTTTTTTAGGGTTATACACTAATTCCTTTAAACCCTGCACCACTACTGGCTTTCCACCCCTTCATTATTCACCCTTTTTCCTCACTTCCTTAATCCTAAATCCTTATTCCTTGTAACTAAAAAAAGAGCAGTTTCATCGGTTTTTTACTCCGACTTTCCTGCTCCTTTGAAGAAGTTTATTTTTCGTTGAAGAAGTTTTTTTGACGAAGACAACAAAAAGTCAGCATTCATATCCCCTTACTCTACCGTTACAGATTTCGCCAAATTCCTCGGCTTATCAACATCATTCCCCCTAGCTATTGAAGCATAGTAAGCTAAAAGTTGTAAAGGAATGACCGTTAGTACTGGAGCTAAAACTGGCAATATCTGAGGTAAGTAGATAACTTCATCTACTACCTGTTCGATATCATGATGATTTTTAAAGGTAACAGCTGTAACGCAAGCTCCCCTCGCTTTGACTTCTTTTATGTTGCTTACCATTTTATCGTATAATTTTTCCTGAGTTAACAGGGAAATAACAGGGATGCCTTCTTCGATTAATGCCAGGGTGCCGTGTTTTAATTCCCCGGCGGCATAAGCTTCAGCGTGAATATAGGATATTTCTTTTAATTTCAAAGAGCCCTCCAAAGCAACTGCATAGTCTAAACCTCTGCCAATAAAGAACGCATCGTTCCGTTGAGCAATTTGTTTCGCCCAAGACTCTATTTTCTCGGCTTGCTGCAGCATTGTTTCAGCTAAATGGGGCAAATCCTTAATTGCCATTGCTAGTTCTGCTGACTCTTTAGTATCAATGCTCTCTTTATTTTGTGCCAAATAAAGAGCTAAAAGATAGATAGCTATCAGCTGTGTAATATATGCCTTAGTAGAAGCTACGGCAATTTCCGGCCCAGCCCAGGTATAGATTACTTCATCTGCTTCCCTGGAAACTGAACTTCCTACTACATTGGTGATAGCAAGGACTTTAGCTTTTCTAGCTTTGGCTTCCCGGAGGGCGGCTAGGGTGTCTGCTGTCTCGCCCGATTGGCTAATAACTAAAACCAATGTTTTTTCATTGATCAATGGGTCCCGATAACGAAATTCCGAAGCTACATCTACTTCTACGGGGATGCGCAGCATTTTTTCTATGACATATTTGCCTACTAAACCAGCGTGATAGGCAGTTCCGCAGGCTACAACGGCAATCTTTTCAAACTTTTTAATTTCAGCAGTTGATAGGCTTAGCCCTAAATCTACCTGGCCTTTTTCATCAATTCTTCCAGTAATTGTTTCTTTAATAGCTTGAGGCTGTTCATTTATTTCTTTTAACATAAAATGAGCATAACCGCCACGCTCAGCAGCTTGAATATCCCATTTGACATGAAATATCTCTTTATTAATTTGCTCATTTTGCGTATTACAGACTGCTACGCCTTTCGCTGTTAATACAGCCATTTCCCCATCTTCTAAAATGTATGTTTCTCTTGTGTAATTAAGTATAGCGGGAATATCTGAAGCTATAAAATATTCTTTTTCTCCCAAACCTACTACTAGTGGACTATCTTTTCGAGCTGCTACTAGTTTATTTGGTTCTTTGGCAGTCATGGCAACTAAAGCATAAGAACCTTCTAACAAGGGAATAATATTTTGTACAGCAGCCACTAAATCTCCTTGATAATAATGCTCAATTAAATGGGGCAATACTTCTGTATCCGTTTCAGAACTAAAAGTATGTCCTTGGTCTAAGAGCCATTCTTTTAACTTTTGATAGTTTTCAATAATCCCATTATGGACTACAACAAAGTCTTCACTACAACCTGTATGGGGATGGGCATTAAGATCTGATGGTCTCCCATGAGTTGCCCAACGAGTATGTCCAATGCCAATGGTTCCCGTAGGCATCTTATCTGCTAGAAAATCTTCTAATACTTTTAGTCTACCTACAGATTTAGCAAGTTCCAAAGCATCTTCCTTTAAGACTGCAATCCCGGCGGAATCATAGCCTCGGTACTCTAATTTGCTTAATCCTTCTAACAAGATAGGGGCAGCTTCTTTACTGCCTAAATAACCAACAATACCACACATTTTGCACTCACTCCTTACGTCAAATAAACGTAAGAAAGGAACAAATCTTGCCCGGCAGTTTTTAAGCTAAAGATTACTCTTTAGTTTTGTTCTACCTTTATCGGCCGCATCAGCCGGAAGGATACCCGCCGAAAAATTCGATAATCCTTCTCCTCGTCAACCACAAAAGCTGTGGTCCTGGCGCTTTTTACTTCTTTTTGTTCCCTCTCACGCCAATATAATAAACTTTATCTACCCTCCTCCAAAATTTTTTTACAATATAGGATATATAATAACACTTTATATAGACGAATTGAATAGTATTTTGTTCCTTTTAGCTGATGAATTATGGAGTTAAGAAGCTAATGGTTTAACCCACTAGCTTCGTATAATTTTAGCCAAGTCTTCGCTGATCTGTTCTATTTCCTGTAAAACCGGTCCTTCAACCATAATCCGAATCAGTGCTTCTGTTCCTGAAGGACGAACTAAAATACGTCCTTCTTGGCCTAAAGCTGCTTCTGCTCGCTTAATAGCTTCCAAAAATGCTGAATTTTCCATAGCAGCCTTCTTATCATTTACACGAACGTTTACTAATCTTTGGGGAAAATGTTCCATTTGGGCAGCTAGCTGGCTTAAAGTTTTACGGCTATTGACTACTGTCTGCAGCAGCTGCAGTGCCGTCATTAATCCATCTCCTGTTGTATTGTGGTCTAAAAAAATAATGTGGCCTGACTGCTCTCCCCCTAAATAAGCGCCGCTTTTGAGCATCTCTTCTAAGACATACCTATCTCCAACTTGGGTTTGCAAAACTTTAATTCCCGATTTTTTGAAGGCTTGATGAAGGCCTAAATTACTCATAACTGTTACAACTACAGTGTCGTTTTTTAATTTCCCTTTAGCCTTCAGATCTAAAGCGCAGGCTACCATAATTTGATCTCCGTCAACTAAATTACCTTTTTCGTCAACAGCTAAAACCCGATCTGCATCTCCATCATGAGCAATACCTAAGTCTGCTTGATAATGTAAAACTGCCTGTTTCAAACTTTCAGGATGAGTTGAACCACAATTTAAATTGATATTTGTACCGTCAGGGGTATTATGTAAACAAATAACTTTTGCGCCTAGGCTTCTTAACACCCGGGGAGTAACCTGGTAAGCGGCTCCATTGGCACAATCTACGACGATTTTTAACCCTTCCAGACAGCCTTCAAAGCTGCTGCCAGCATAATCTCCATATAAATCTACAGCGTCTTCAACTCTGTAGACTTTGCCGATTTTAACCCCTGTAGGCCTTGATAAATTATCCTCTTCAGCTAAAACAAGCTCCTCTATTTGCGCTTCTACTTCGTCTGGTAGTTTATAGCCTTGGCTGCTAAAAAATTTTATGCCATTATCCTCCACCGGATTATGGGAAGCAGAAATCACCGCTCCTGCTGTAGCACCAAGTTTTCTCGTTAAATAGGCGATGCCAGGGGTAGGCAAAATACCCAGCCGTTCAACATTAACTCCAACTGAGCAAATGCCGGAAATTAAAGCTGCTTCCAGCATATCTCCAGAAATACGCGTATCCTTGCCAATGGCAATTTTAGCATCCTTAGTATCCTGTACTAAAACAGATGCTGCTGCTCTTCCCAGCTTAAAAGCCAGCTCAGGGGTTAAGTTTTGATTAGCAACCCCCCGAACCCCGTCTGTTCCAAATAATACTCCCATCTATAGAAAGCTCCTTTCTAGTCATTTATCTGCGAAAAAATTCAATTGATGCTGTTTTTGAGGTAATCCATAATTCGTAATAATTGCTTCAGCCGCCCTTAAACCATCAACAGCTGCACTGACAATACCACCGGCATAACCTGCTCCTTCACCTACTGGATATATTCCTATGTGGTCATGAGCAGTACAATCTTTAGATCTAACAATACGCACAGGACTAGAGGTCCTAGTTTCCACACCTGTCAGTACCGCATCTTCCTGGGCAAAACCTTTTATTTTTTGATTAAAATCAACTAAAGCTTCCTGCAGCACCTCTCCAACTTCCTTAGGCAGGGATTCTCTTAAATTGGCTGGATTTAACCCGGGCCGATAAGTAGGCTTTACCTTCCCTTCTAGGCTGCTGCTAGGCCGATCCTGTAAAAAATCCTCTACAGTTTGACCAGGGGCATGATAATTGCTTCCACCCAACTGGAAAGCTTTCCGCTCCCACTGTCGCTGGAAAGCGATACCTCCTAAAGGCCCTGGGCTGGGAAAGTCATCGGGACTAATGGTTACGACTAAAGCACTATTTGCCAGTCCTGAATCCCTTGCATATTCACTCATTCCATTAGTCACTACTGTATTTTTCTCTGAAGAACAAGCCACTACATACCCTCCCGGACACATACAAAAACTATAAGCGCCTCTTTGATACTGCTTACTTTGGTAAGTTAACTTATAGTCTGCAGCGCCTAGGCTGGGATGTTCGGCAAAATCTCCATATTGGGCTTTGTTAATAAAGGATTGCTGATGTTCAATCCGTACTCCCATGGCAAAAGGCTTAGTCTCTAAGGTTACTTCTCTTTTAGCCAAAAGCTCGAACACATCTCTAGCACTATGGCCTGTAGCTAAAACTACCAGCTGAGCCGGCAGCTCATACTGCTGGTTAACTTCAATAGCTTCCAAACGGTTATGGTTTATGATTAAATCAGTTACTTTCGCTTGGAAAAAGATTTGTCCTCCTAAAGAAGTTATCTTAGCACCAAGATTAGCCACAATCTTTTCCAATTTATCCGTGCCTAAATGAGGCTTTTGTATATAGGTAATTTCCGGCGGAGCCCCTGCTTCTACTAAATACTCCAATACCTCTGCAACTTTCGGATCTTTGCTTCTCGTTGTAAGTTTCCCATCAGAATATGTTCCTGCACCGCCTTCGCCAAATTGCATATTGGAGTCTAAATCCAACTTTCCTGTAGTCCAAAATTCTGTAATGTCCTTGCGTCGCTCCGCCACTTTTTTTCCTCTTTCTAAAACTAAAGGCTTATAGCCTAGTAAAGCTAGCTTCAAAGCTGCAAATAAACCGGAAGGTCCTGCCCCGATTACAATAGGGGGAACGGCTAGCTGTTTATCTCCTCTGACTAATTTAGGCGGTAAAGCTTCTTCTACCTTACTTACACCTGGCAAATGCTTATGTAGTATTTTAGTTGCTACTTGGTCCGGTAGTTCTGCATCTATGGTATAAACAAATTTTAAATCCTGTTTTTTTCTGGCATCTAAAGATTTTTTTCTAATCTTTAAATCTCCAATCTGCTGTCCTTTTAAATTCAGCTTTTTAGCAGCAGCTTGCAACAAAGCTTCTTGTGGTACATCTAAACTAAGTTTTAAATTTTCTAATCTTATCTTCATATTATACCTGCCTCCACCAAATTGTGCACCAAGAACATATCGAGTAAGGTAAAGCCGAAGTAATTTGCTCTGGCTTTATCCTTCTCACAGAACCGTACGTACGGGCCTCGTATACGGCTCCTGATAAACCTCAGTCACTTCTCGTAGAAATGAGACAAAACGCCGACATTGTATGTTTCCAAATCAATTAACCCTATTTCCTTAAACCAACTGTTTGGTAAGGGCACTACCTCGTCTCTCCCTTACGTCCCCGCTTGTTTGAGCCTACCTATTCTCTAGGATAGTGCCGGGCTTCCCCGGTTAAGTTTGCTTACCTGAACTTGAACGCATCCGTCCTAACTAATCAGGTTATCCGGCTTTTGAGCTTTCCCACTTTTTGCAGGGTTACCCGCCTGACTAGCCAACCTCGGTTTGCTTGCGCTATGTTCCAAGTTCCCCCTTCGGCTTCCTTCAGACCCCACAGTTACCGGTGACGCCCTTGCTTGCGAGTTATCTTCCTGCCGGTTAGGCGATAGGGTTTCTTTCAGCCCATCGGCTCGGCAAATATGCCGGGCAAACTAAAAAGCAAGACGCTTTGCAATGCCTCTTGCTTTATTTTAGCTGTTTTTTTCAATTTTAATAATAACTTTTACTGTTTTTGGGTTTACAGTAAAACCTTTGGGAGTAACTATGTTGACCTCTTGAGTTATATCTGTTGTTGTAGAGTCTACATTAATTGGTTCTGTAGTTAAATAATCTGCTGTTTCATTTTCTGTATTCCTATTGGTTTCCGCCGATACTTCCACAACCTTCGGCTCAGTAACTATTTCTTTAATGCTATACCCTTCAGGTAAGTTCCCTTCGATAGTTGGCTGCACAATCAGCTTTTTAGGCAGTTGGACCGGTAAAACAGAAATATAAAGAGTAACACTCTCTGGTTTGATCCCCAGGGAATCTTGAATAAAGTTCCCCTTTTTGTCTTTAATTTGAATGGGAAGTAATTCCTCGATATTTTTTGAGCTGCTTCGCAAGTTAGTACTGACAAAAACCTGATCTATAGTATCTAAGATACTATTAGGGCCCTTAATCACTACCTTAGTTGGTTTGATCACCGGCTGTGACCGATAATATCCTGTTGCTACAGTTCCTCTTAATTCCGCTTTAACAGGGAGCTGGACTTGGGAAAACTGATCCATTTTCACACCTACCTGGAAAGGTGTCACTTCTTCTATTTTTAAACCTTTTGGAGCTACTATATTAACATTTTCCTGATTAGTACCCACCTTGGCGCCTTCTAAATCTACATAGGCTTTAAGATCTTTTCTGGAATTTAGGTCATTAAGTACATTTTTTCTACCGCTTAACCGCACCTTAACGCTTTCAGGTTTGTCAGACACTATGAGCTTTTGAGAGACATTTCTAACTTCTAGAGGAACTTGCATGACTCTCTCTTGAACTGGGTTTTGCTCCAAAGTCACGTAGAGCCAAAGTCCCACGGCCAGCAAAATTGAAATTATTCTAAATCCTAAATTTGAACTAAAAAACCTATGCATTTTTATTTACCCCTCCAATGCCAAAAACCCATGTAGTTATTTCCATGCCGGGGCATTAGCAAAGTTCCCAGCATTTCACGGAGGATTTTTTCATCTAGGTAGCGGGTAAGCTTTCCTTCCTCAGCTATGGAGATAGTGCCCGTTTCTTCTGAAACAATAATAGCTAAAGCATCTGAGACTTCAGTTATTCCCAAAGCAGCCCTGTGCCTTGTCCCCAGCTGCTTGCTTAAATAAGGACTATCTGTTAAAGGTAAAAAACAACCTGCAGAAATAATTCTATCTCCTCGAATTATCGCAGCTCCATCATGTAAAGGAGTTTTATCCACAAAAATATTGACTAGGAGTTCAGCCGAAACAACTGCATCTAATTTAATCCCTGTTTCGATGTAATCGTTTACTCCAGTCTCCCGTTCAACTACAATTAAAGCTCCCACTGTATTTTTAGATAAACTGAGAATTCCTCGTACCAGCTCATTAATCAGCCGGGACATATCTTCTTCCCCTAAAAAAGTAATGGGTTTAGCAAAAAATTTTCCCCGACCCAGCTGCTCTAAAGCTCTGCGCAGTTCAGGCTGAAAAACAATTGGCAGGGCAACAATAATGGCTATTTTAATTTGTTCTAGAATCCATTCAATGGTTTTAAGACCTAACAGCTTGCTTAAGGAAGATGCAATCACCAAAACAGCCAAACCTTTTAATAGTTGCACAGCTCTAGTTCCCCTAATGAGGAGAATTATGCGATAGATAACAAAAGCAACTATAGCCATATCGATTAAGGACAATATTATTTGAAATGGGTTATTTAAGGATAGGACGGACAAAAAATCAAACATGGTCTCACTCCGCATAATTTTAAAATAAAAGTTGGTAAACTTGGCCTTTGGTAAGTTAGTGTCTTAGAGAAATAGTTGCTAATTCTTTCTTGGCTTAGTATATTAATATTATGTTATCATGAATTTTTTTATTAAGATAGTTGTATTTTGTTTTAAAATTAAAAAATAAAATGAGAAAAAATTACCGTATGAATCAAGCCTAAATAGTTTTAAAATAAAGCTAAATTAAGTTAAAAGGAGCTCAATTTATGGTTAAAAAATGGCACCTATTTTTATCTTTGGTTTGTCTAATCTCAGGTATTTTAATTGTGACACTTTTTAGAGTCCATGATACCATTAGTGCTGAAGCAGAAAATACCAATAACAATAAAGATAGTTTAATTCCTGTTATTAATCAATTGGAAAAAGAAAATCACTCTTTGGAACAAAATATTGATGATATTCGTCAAAAAATAGATGCTGCCCAAAAAGCTCAAATCAACGGTACTAACCGCCTAGGCGGTCTAGAAAAGGAAATGCAGACTTTAAAAATGCAAGCCGGTTTACTTGAAGTTGAAGGTCCTGGTATTACCTTAGTTTTAGATGATAATACTAAAGGAGCCGAAGTTGCTAAAAACTCTGATCTTACCTATGACCCTGAAAAGTTCATTATTCATGATAAAAATCTGCTTTACATTGTTTACGATTTAAGGAAAGCAGGGGCTGAAGCCATTAGCATAAATGAGCAAAAAATTGTTACAACTAGTAACATCCGCTGCGTAGGAACAGTTATTCACATTAATTCTACCAGAATGGCTCCTCCTTATGAAATAAAAGCTATTGGAAACCCTGATAAGCTTGAACAGGGAGTGCTAAGCAGTCAGGAGTATATCTATTTAACCAATAAGGGCTTTCCTTTAAAACTTACGAAACTTACTAAAGTTATCATACCTGCTTATAAAGGTAGTTATTCCCCTTCTTATGCTAAGCCTGTAAAAGAGGAGGATAGTAATAACAATGTCTAAACCACAAAAATGGCAAATTTCAGTTACTATAGTACTATTTGCATTAGGTATTTTTTTATCTATCCAGTTTAAAACACAGCAAAATTTGTTGGATTCTTTGTCCACTCAAAAGAGAGAAGATTTAGTAGCTATGTGGAAAAACCTTTATGAAAAAAAAGATAAACTGGAAAAAGAAATTCAAGTTTTAAACAGAGAATATAGCCAGCTAACGCAAAAGGCTAGTGAAGGAGAATCTAACCTGAGCAATATTGTAAGCGACATGGATAAATTGCGTATGGTTAACGGTCTTTTACCAGCCAAGGGTTCTGGAATAACCATTACGGTTAATGGTTCAACTCCTCTTTTAGCTACGGATTTAATTGAACTATTAAATGAGCTTTGGACAACAGGAGCGGAGGCCGTCTCCATCAATGGCTATAGAATACTAAATACAACAGCTATTGAGCAAATCGAAGATGCTTACACATATTACACAGCCATTAATGGTGAAAGGCTGACTTACCCCATCGTAGTTACAGCCCTTGGTGATCCTAGTACTTTGGAAAAAGGTCTAACCTTTACCGGAGGTATTATTGATAATTTAAATTCATTTTCCATCTACCCAGTTATTAAACAACACCAGAAATTAGTTATCCCCGAGTGTAAAGCTCCTAAAACTTTCCAGTACGCAAAAATTAAAGAATAGTTATTTAAAATAGGCAATTTGTTATTTAGATTCAATAACAATTGCCTATTTATATTGTCCATAAAGAAGGTTTCTTAATGAGCCATGGTTCTTTCATGGTAGCTTTTTTTAAATAAGGACAGTATTAACTTTACGGGCCAGAAGGAAAGTTTTCGTTTTAATTCACGTCTTTCTTCATGAACTCTGGCCAAGTTCCTTTCTAATTCTTGATTGGCATACTGAAGACTTTCTATCTGATTATCTTTCTCTTGCACAAGCTTTTTCAAGCGGATTATTTCCGACTCTGCTTCTTCCAAAATTCGATTGAGCTGACTTTTTAATTGGATTAATTTATTATCTAGTTGTTCATTTTTAACTTTCAACTTATTTCTTTCTTGCCGGATAACAGCTAGCTGCTGGATTTGCTGTTCTATTTCCTGGGTCAAATTTTCTTCCCTAACTTGCATTTTTTCCAGTTCACTTTTTAAGTGGGTGTTTTCTAAATGCCAATGCTCATTTTTCATGGCCAAATCACTTATTTTTTGTTGATATAGAGCCTGTTCTTCACGATGGTGATTTTGGATATAAATTAGTTCATCTTCCAAAGAATCCCTTTCTTGTTGAATAGCCTGGATTTCCGCCAAAGCGCTGGCTGCTTCCCTTTGGGCAGTTTCTATTTCCTCTTGGCTTAACTTTAATTGTTCAGATAAAGCATAATAACTTTCTTTCATTGAGCTATTACAGATCCATTTGTTTGAACTAGCTTCTTGAAAGAACGGGTAGGCCTGAAGAGCCTCTTCAAGATTTTCAGTATCCAGATGCATGGTCTGCAAAATCATCTGCAGATTTTCCAGAGTTAAACCTTCGGGATATATTTCTAAAACCTCAACAAGAGCTTTTTCCAGGGAAAGGCTTTCTTCACTTGCTTCTTGGCACAATGCATTCAGCTTTTGGATGCGCAGTCCTTCGCTATATACTTCAGCTTCCCTTTCTCCAGTTATACTCAGGCTAAATTCGGAAATTGGCTCCCCTTCTTCCCAGGACAGTTCCACAATTTGACCAGGTTCAATGTTATTTTGCACAAACCATTCTTTAAAGCCAACTAAAGAATGCTTATCAGCCAAGTACCATATACCAACATTCTGCTCTTGTATTTTAAAATTCAAATAACTTATGGGCTCTAAATGGTTAAAGTGTTTTTCCAGCCGCCTAGTCAAACTTATTTTGCCATGTTTTATATCTAGGGATGATAAAACACACTGCCTCTTGTTAGGTTTTATATCCTTGATTATTAACATGAGCTCTGCTTCTTGCAGCACACTGTTTTCCGCTTTTCTAAACAGGTCCAAAGGATCTTCAGCATTTAATTCATTTAATAAATTCTTATATAGCTGCTGGCTATAAATAAACTTCTTATTAATCAGCATCAGCTCGTTATCTCTAGCTACTGCTTCTTGTAATAGCTCCGTTGAATATGTATTATCCCCTATTTCCTGACAAACTGTTTCTAAAGGGAGAGGTCTATTCTCTGCTTGAATTCGAGCTAAAATATTTTTCAGATCAGCTTTGCCGGGCTTATGAATTACATGCCATTGGCTTAAGCCCCATTTACCACTTTTAAAACGGATAAACCTACCATCCCAAACCAGTTCTCTTTCAGCTGCAAGGCCAGGACAGTTATTTTCTTCCATGACTTGTCTAAGCTCCCCAAAACTTAGGGGCCTAGCCACAGTGCTTAACCATTGATATACAAAATCATTGGCACTTACTCCCCGGCTTTCTACAACCCATTTATCTTCTTGCTGAATAAAGCAAGGGTTATGCTCCAAGGAACGATATAAATTTTTACAAAGTTTTTCTTCACCATAACTAGGCAGGCGACTATTCAACTTGGATTTAAGTTCTTCTATACTCATAGAACCAGCTGCTAACAATTGTTTAAGATAATCGGTAATTGTATCTAAATTTTCATTTATTACAATTTCCTGCACTTTATCCACTTTTGTTTTTTTATTTTTAGTTTTACTTTTTATTTTGGTTTTTCTCACAAAACCACCCCATTCTCCGCTATCTTCCATTTTTTAATGTATAACAATGTTCTAAAACAAGTATTGGCTATTATGTAAAAAAATCCCTTTGGGAAAAAAATCTCCTTTTGTCAACTTCCTTAAAAAGATAGTCGGAATAGAGGGAAAAAGCAAAACTATCTATTGTCAAAAAGGGTATACCTTAGTGGTATACCCTTGAAAGTTACTATCTTAAAAGTTATTTATATTGTTTATTCAGCTAAAGCTAACTTTTTTTGTCTTAAGAGAGCATAATCCATACTATCTACTAAAGCCTGCCAGCTGGCCTCAATAATATTATGAGAAACTCCAATTGTACTCCAGGAACCTGATGTATCCCGAGATTCAATGAGAACACGAACTTTGGATTTGGTAGCATCTTTTTCGTCTAAAACCCGAACTTTATAGTCACTTAAATGCATTTCTTTGATTACGGGGTAGATCTCTTCCAATGCTTTACGCAAAGCGTTGTCTAAAGCATTAACAGGGCCATTTCCTTCCGCTGCCGTGTGGACAACTAAGTCCCCTACTTTAATCTTAATCATCGCCTCTGTTAACATTTCCTGATTGCCCCGCTGCTCTACAATGACTTTAAATGATTCCAAAGTAAAACCGGGTAAATGTTGATTCATACCTTTCTTAATGAATAACTCCAGGGAGGCTTCAGCACCTTCAAAATGATATCCTTGGTATTCTAAACTTTTGATTTCTTTAATTAGGGCTCTAGTCTGGTCCTTATCCCCCTGCAAATCTAAGCCCAATTCCTCAGCTTTATATAGTAAATTGCTGGCTCCAGCCTGTTCGGAAACTAGTACTCGGCGCTCGTTGCCAACTAGCTCTGGCTCCATATGCTCATAAGTGGCAGGATTTTTAACTACTGCGCTAACATGAATGCCTCCTTTGTGGGCAAAAGCACTTTGCCCTACAAAAGGCTGGTTGCCATGTTGGGCTATATTAGCGATTTCACTAACATATCTCGATACTTCCGTTAAGTGTTTTAATTGTTCTGGATTAAGGCATTCATAGCCCATTTTAATTTGGAGGTTGGGAATCACGGAACAAAGGTTGGCATTGCCGCATCTTTCCCCTAGTCCATTGATAGTACCCTGAACTTGACCTGCTCCTCCTTGTACAGCAGCTAGTGTGTTAGCTACGGCTAGGTCTCCGTCATTATGACAATGGATACCTATTCCTATTTTAACTGTACTTGCAACTTTTTGGACAATATGGCTGATTTCTTGAGGAAGTGATCCTCCATTAGTATCGCATAAAGTAATCCAGGAAGCACCAGCTTTTTCTGCAGTTAAAATTGTTTCCAGTGCGTAGGAAGGATTGGCTTTATATCCATCAAAAAAATGTTCTGCATCATAAATTACTTCCAAACCGTTGTTTGTTAAATAATTTACACTATCATAAATCATAGCCAAGTTTTCTTCCAAGGGAACTTGTAAAGCATCCCTTACATGCAAGTCCCAACTTTTTCCAAACACAGCTACAGCCTTAACTTTAGCTGCTAAAATCGCCTGCAGATTAGCATCATCTTCCGGCTTAATACCTGGCCTCCTTGTACTGCCAAAAGCAGTTACTTTGGCCTGGTTTAGATTTAATTCATGGACTCTTTCAAAGTAATCTAAATCTTTAGGGTTAGAACCGGGCCAACCACCTTCAATATAGTTGACCCCCAGCCGGTCTAACTGAGCAGTAATTTTTAATTTATCCTGTACAGAAAAGCTGATGCCCTCACCCTGGGAACCATCTCGTAGTGTTGTATCATACAGGAATATCTGCCGCATTTTATTTTTCCCCCAAATGCTCACATACTAAATCGCCCATTTGCTCTGTAGTAACTAATTTCTTTCCTTCTTCCATAATATCGGGTGTCCGATATCCTAATTCCAATACTTTAGCAACAGCATCTTCAATTTCTTTGGCTGCATCTAACTTATTAAATGAATATCTTAGCATCATAGCGCCTGACAAAATGGTAGCAAGAGGATTAGCTTTATTTTGGCCTGCAATATCAGGAGCTGAACCGTGGGATGGTTCGTATAAAGCTACTTTACCGCCAATACTTGCTGAAGGCAGCATGCCGATGGAACCAGTTAACATAGATGCTTGGTCAGTTAGAATATCTCCAAAAGTATTTTCGGTAACAATTACATCAAATTGAGTTGGACGGCGCACTAACTGCATAGCTGCATTATCTACAAACATATGCTCTAGTTCAACATCTTTGTAATCTTCATGAACTTTGATGGTAGTTTCCCTCCACAGTCTGGAGCTTTCTAAAACGTTTGCTTTATCTACGGAAGTAACTTTATTTTTTCTAGTGCGGGCAACTTCAAAAGCAAGTCTAACAATGCGTTCGATTTCTTCTGTGGAATAAAGCAGTGTATCCCAAGCTCTTTCTCCAGTAGCTGTTTTTTCTCTTTTCTTTTCGCCAAAATATAGTCCACCAGTTAATTCTCTAATGACTAAAATATCCGTGCCTAAGACTACTTCTCTTTTTAAGGTAGAAGCATCTACTAAAGATGGGTAAAGGAAAGCAGGACGAATGTTCCCATACAGTCCTAATTCTTTTCTTAATGGAAGTAAAGCACCAGCTTCAGGACGCTTCGCTACAGGCAAATTGTCCCATTTGGGACCTCCTACGGCTCCTAACAGCACTGCGTCGCTATTGTGGCAAAGCTCTAATGTTTCTTGAGGCAGGGGATCCCCTACTGCATCATAGCCCGCTCCACCAATGTATCCTTCTGTATAAGCAAACTCTAAATCGTATTTTTTCCCCACCGCATCTAATACTTTGGTGGCTTGAGGTACAATTTCTACACCAATACCGTCTCCCGGTAAAACTGCAATTTTTTTAAGCATTTTTTGCTACCTTCTTTCCTACATATTTCATAAGTCCGCCTGCTGCAATTAGTTCCTGCATAAATGGAGGGAAAGGCATGGCGTCATAAGTTTCGTTTTTAGTTAAATTAGTAATTTTTCCTTTTTCAGCATCTACCAGAATTTCGTCTCCTTCGGAAATACCTTCCGCTGCCTCAGGAGATTCAAAAATAGGCAGTCCAATATTAATGGCATTACGATAAAAAATCCTGGCAAAAGATTTGGCAATTACGCAAGATACTCCACTAGCCTTGATGGCGATAGGAGCATGTTCCCTGGAACTGCCGCAGCCAAAGTTTTTACCTGCCACAATAATATCCCCCGGCTTAACTTGTGAACTAAAATCTTTTTTCTCAGAGTCTTCCATGCAGTATTTAGCTAATTCTGCTGGATCTGATGTATTTAAATAACGAGCTGGAATAATGGCATCAGTATCTACGTCGTTGCCAAATTTCCATGTTTTTCCTTGAAGTTGCATTTATTTTACCTCCCTAGGGTCAGCAATCCGTCCTAAAACGGCGCTGGCTGCTGCTACTGCTGGATTGCAGAGATAAACTTCACTTTCTGGGTGGCCCATGCGTCCCACAAAATTTCTGTTGGTAGTTGCTAAAGCTCTTTCGCCCTTGGCTAAAATACCCATGTGTCCTCCTAAGCAAGGTCCACAGGTTGGAGTGCTAACTGCTGCACCTGCATCGAGGAATATATCAAATAAACCTTCCTGCATAGCCTGTCTGTAAATAGCCTGGGTACCTGGAATTACTAAAAGTCTTAAATATTTATGAACTTTTTTGCCCTTAAGTAATGCTGCCGCAATTCGCAAATCTTCAATTCTACCGTTGGTACAGGAGCCAATTACAACTTGATCGATTGTTACTGTACCAACTTCACTAATAGGTTTAGTGTTTTCCGGCAAGTGGGGGAAAGCAACTTGAGGCTCAATTTTCGAGCAATCAAATTCAATTACTTGAGCATATTTAGCGTCAGGATCGCTCTGATATACTTTCCAAGGTCTTTTTGCTCTGCCTTTTACATATTTTAAAGTAATTTCATCCGGCGGAATGATTCCATTTTTACCGCCAGCTTCAATGGCCATATTAGACATAGTAAAGCGGTTATCCATGGAAAGAGTTTCAATGGCTTCGCCAGTAAATTCCATAGCCATATATCTAGCACCATCTACCCCAATATTACCTATGGTGTAGAGAATTAAATCTTTTCCTCCTACATAGGGCTGTAATTTGCCGTTATAAACAAATTTAATGGATTCTGGTACCTTAAACCAGGCTTCCCCTGTAGCCATACCTGCAGCCAAGTCGGTGCTGCCTACGCCTGTAGCAAAAGCACCTAGAGCACCGTAAGTGCAAGTATGGGAATCGGCACCGATAATTACATCTCCAGGGCCTACAATACCTTTTTCCGGCAATAAGCAGTGTTCCACACCCATTTCCCCAACTTCATAATAGTTGGTTAGATCCTGTTCTTGGGCAAAGTCCCGCAGTACCTTAACCTGCTCTGCTGATTTAATGTCTTTGTTAGGTGTAAAGTGGTCAGGAACAAGACAAACCCTCTCTTTATCATAAACTTTTTCAACGCCCAATTTTTTAAATTCTTTAATTGCAACTGGGGCAGTAATGTCGTTGCCTAGCACAATGTCCAGTTTAGCATTGATCAATTCTCCTGGCTCAACCTTATCAACCCCAGCATGGGCAGCTAGAATTTTTTCTGTAATGGTCATTCCCATGCTTCTTTTCCTCCAGTTCTATTTAGGTAATTTTTTATGCTTCTACTTCTCCTACCTCGTAAACCACTTTATTGATTGCATTAAGATAGGCTTTGGCACTTGCTTCAATAATATCTGTACTCAAGCCTCTGCCTACATAGGTTTGTTCTTCGTACTCAACTTTAACAGTTACTTCACCTAAGGCATCTTTACCGCCGGTAATAGCATTCAGGTGGTAATTAACTAGATGTACATTAATTTCCGTCAACTTGTCAAGGGCTTTAAAAACAGCATCTACAGGGCCGTCGCCGCAGGCAGCTTCCTCTAACAAATCTTCTCCTGCGCGCAGACCTATAGTTGCAGTAGGAATTAATTTGTTGCCACTGGAAATATGCAAATATTCGAGGACATATTTTTCCGGAATTATTCTAATTTCATCGTCAACAATTGCTTCTAAATCTTTATCTGTAATTTCCTTTTTCCGGTCAGCCATGTTTTTAAAGCGGATAAATGCTTTCACCAACTCTTCTTCTGAAAGCTTAAAGCCTAGCTCTTCCAACCTTTGTCTAAAGGCGTGGCGGCCAGAGTGTTTACCTAGCACAATGTTGTTTTCTACAATGCCTAAGTTCGAAGGGTTAATAATTTCGTAAGTAGTGCGTTCTTTCAAAACTCCATCTTGGTGAATACCTGATTCATGGGCAAAGGCGTTTTTACCAACAATAGCTTTATTAAATTGAATAGGCATACCTGTTAAAGTACTGACCAATTTGCTGGTGCGGTAAATTTCTTTAGTATTTATTGAGCATTGAGTTTGATAGTAGTCTTGGCGAGTTATTAAAGACATTACTATTTCTTCTAAAGCAGTATTGCCTGCTCTTTCTCCAATGCCGTTAACTGCACATTCAACTTGCTGAGCCCCATTTTCAATAGCAGCCAAAGAATTGGCAACAGCCATACCCAAATCGTTATGGCAATGGACGCTGATAATAGCTTGATCCATGTTAGGTACTCCTTGTTTTATGGCAGCAATGAATTGCCCAAACTCCCCTGGTGTTGCATAGCCTACAGTATCAGGAATATTGATTACTGTTGCTCCGGCTTTAATGGCGGTTTCAACAACTTTAAGCATGAAATCCAAATCAGTCCTGGAGCCATCTTCTGGCGAAAATTCCACATCATCTGTATATTGTTTGGCATAACTCACACCTTTTGCAATTGCTGCCAATACTTCTTCCCTAGTCATCTTTAATTTATGTTTCATATGAATTTCAGATGTAGCTAAAAAGGTATGGATTCTAGGCTTGGCAGCATGTTTCAATGCTTCCCAAGCCCGATCAATGTCTTTTTCCGCAATTCTAGCCAAAGCAGCTATAGTTGGCCCCTGCACTTTTTCGGCAATAGCTTTAACTGCCTCGAAATCTCCAGGAGAGGCAATGGGAAAACCGGCCTCAATCACATCTACACCTAAGCGAGCTAATTGCCGGGCAATTTCCAGCTTTTCTTGAATATTTAAGCTGACCCCTGGAGACTGTTCTCCATCCCGCAAAGTTGTATCAAAAATATATACTTGCTTACTCATATCTTCCTCCCTCATCTGCTGGGAAATGAACCATTTCATTTAAGCCTTTATTAGGCAGCACTACTGGATAAACTAATTCTTGCTCACTTACCCGGCATTCTACAACAGTTAATTTACCGTTGGATAATGCTTCTTGCAGCACTGGCTCCACATCTTCCTTTTTGGCAATCCGTAAGCCGGCCACATTTTGGTAGCTTTCAGCTAATTGCACAAAGTCAGGATTGCCTGTAAAAGCTACCCCTGAAAAACGCTGGTCACAGTGATAATGCTGCAGCTGTCTAACCAGTGAAAGGTATGAATTATTAAAGAGGATAATTTTAATAGGGAGCTTTTGTTCTACAGCTGTTCCTAATTCAGCCATATTCATTTGAAAACTGCCATCCCCGGTTACAGTTATAACTAAGGATTCTGGTTTGGCCAGTTGTGCACCTACGGCTGCAGGAAGTCCATAGCCCATAGTCCCTAACCCTCCAGAGGATAAAAAGCTTCTGGGACCAACAAATTTATAAAATTGAGCTGTCCACATCTGATGCTGTCCAACATCCGTAGTTACAATAGCATTTCCTCTAGTTAGTTCCCCCAGCTTTTCAATTATATATTGAGGTCTTAATTGATCATCGTTAGCATACCTTAAGGGATGCTCTTCTTTCCACTTTTGGATTTGACTTAGCCAAGTATGGTGCTCTTGACTGCCAACTCTTTTTAATAAATCTTTCAGCACTAAAGCTACATCACCTACAATAGGCAAATCAATAGTTACATTCTTTCCTATCTCGGCAGGATCTATATCAATATGGGTTACTTTCGCCTGAGGCGCAAATTTTTGAATTGCCCCTGTAACCCGGTCATCAAAACGAACACCGATGGAAATGAGTAAGTCGCATTCCGTTACCGCATAATTAGCATAAGGTGTGCCATGGAGTCCTAACATCCCTAAAGATAATTCATGATCCTCTGGAAAAGATCCAATACCCATTAAAGTTGTTGTAACAGGGGCATTTATTCTTTCTGCCAACTCTCTCAATTCTTCCGTTGCATTAGAGCTAATAACCCCTCCCCCAGCATAAATAACGGGCCGCTGGGCTTCTGCAATCAATTTAGCTAGATTCTTAATTTGAGCCGGATGACCTTTATAGTTTGGTTTGTAGCCCCGCAGCTCCACAGAAGCTGGATAGTCTTCTTCCAAAAGAGCACTGGAAACATTTTTGGGAATATCGATTAATACTGGTCCCGGACGTCCTGTACTAGCAATATGAAATGCCTCTTGAATAATTCTGGGTAAATCTTTAACATCCTTAACTAAATAATTATGCTTAGTTATGGGCATAGTAATTCCGGTAATATCTACCTCCTGGAAAGCATCGGTGCCAATCATATCTGTTCCAACCTGACCTGTAATAGCTACAAGGGGAATTGAATCCATATAGGCTGTAGCTAAACCTGTTACTAAATTAGTAGCACCAGGTCCTGATGTAGCCAAACAGATGCCAGTTTTCTTTGTAGCTCTGGCATAGCCGCTTGCTGCATGGACAGCAGCTTGTTCCTGGCGAACAAGTACATGTTTGATTAATTTTGATTCTAATAATGCGTCATAAAGTGCTAAAACTGCACCTCCAGGATAGCCAAAAACATATTTAACGCCTTCTTTTTCCAAATATTTAATTAAAGCCTGTGCCCCAGTTATCCCAATTTACTCACCTCCTATTTTTTCTTAAGACTTATAATTTTTGTTTTTTAAACCACGAGACATGGCAATTCTGCCTGTACGTACAACTTCTTTGATCCCAAATGGACGGAGGGCACTTTCGATAGCATTTATTTTGCTTTCGTCACCAGTTGCTTCTATGATAACTGTGTTTTTACCTATATCTACAATGCGAGCCCGAAATATATCCACTATCTGCATAATCTCACCCCGAATAGCAGGGTCAGCATTAACCTTAATTAAAATCATTTCCCGATCAACATATTCTTCTGTAGTTAAGTCAGTTAATTTAATTACGTCGATTAATTTATACAGTTGTTTGCTTACTTGCTCAATAACACGGTCATCGCCATCAACAACAATAGTCATTCGAGAGATGAGGGGATTATCTGTTTTACCTACAGCCAAGCTGTCAATGTTATAACCTCGGCGGGCAAACAAGCCGGCTATTCTGGTCAGTACCCCGGGACGGTTTTCTACATTTACTGCCAATGTATGCTTCACTATATTACCTCCCCAACATGTTATTTATAGAGCACCCGGCAGGAACCATTGGATATACCTTTTCATCAGCTTCAATAATAAAGTCTAAAATATATGCTTTGGGCGAGGAAATTGCTTCCTCTAAAGCCGGGCGAACATCCTCCGGTTTTTCAACGCGTAAGCCAACAGCTCCATAAGCATCTGCCAATTTAACAAAATCCGGCTGTCCTGTCATAGAGGTGTGTGAATAATGTTTATCAAAAAATAGTTCCTGCCACTGCCGCACCATACCTAAAGTATGGTTATTGAGAATAGCCACATTAATTGGCAATTTGTTTTGGACTATAGTGGCAAACTCTTGAGAGTTCATCTGGATACTGCCATCGCCAGCAATGTTAAAAACTACTGCTTCCGGATGAGCCATCTGAACTCCCATAGCTGCAGGCAGGCCAAAGCCCATAGTTCCTAAACCTCCGGAAGTTATAAAATTTCGGGGCTTAAGGCTGGAATAGTATTGAGCTGCCCACATTTGATTTTGACCAACTTCTGTACAAATATATGCTTCACCATTAGTTGCGGCATAAATTTGTTCAACTACAAATTGTGGTTTAATCACACCTGGTACTGTTTCATACTTTAAAGGATATTTATTCTTCCACTCAGCTATTTTTTGCTTCCAAGGTTCAATGGCTGGACGGTAACCTTTGTTTTCTAATACCTTGTTTAACTCCTGCAGAACTTTTTTCACATCCCCTGCTAAAGGAATATCAACTTGGACGTTTTTGCCAATTTCTGCAGGGTCAATATCAATATGAATAATTTTAGCCTGTGTACCAAAGGTATCCAATCGGCCCGTTACCCGATCATCAAACCGTACTCCAATGCCAAAAATCAAATCGCTTTCATATGCTGCATAATTAGCATAGGCAGTTCCATGCATTCCCAGCATCCCTAAACACTGCTCACGGTTATCAGGGAAAGCCCCTTTACCCATTAAAGAATAAGTTAGGGGAATGTCAGTTAATTCAATCAGCTTACCTATTTCCTCACTGGCACCAGAACTAATAACACCTCCACCAACAAAAAGCACTGGCTGTTTAGCTTTTACTATAGCTTCAGCTGCCTTGTTTACTTGTTCGAGATTGACGGTGCTTTTAAGCCTATAGCCTGGCAATTCAAGGCTAGGCGGATAAATAAATTCTGTTTTTTCTGTAGTAATATCCTTTGGTATATCAATTAAAACAGGTCCAGGCCGTCCAGTGGTAGCAATATGAAATGCTTCATGGATAACTCTAGCCAAATCTTTTACGTCTTTAACTAGGTAGCTGTATTTTGTAATAGGAGTGGTAATGCCTACTATATCTGCTTCTTGGAAAGAGTCCCGACCTAGAAGGGCACTAGGCACCTGACCTGTAATGGCCACAATAGGAACGGAATCCATATAAGCATTGGCAATACCAGTTACTAAGTTAGTTGCTCCTGGTCCTGAGGTCGCTAGGCAGACTCCAGGTTTCCCAGTAGAACGTGCATACCCATCTGCAGCATGAACTGCTCCTTGTTCATGGCGGGTCAGAATATGGGTGATATTTTTCGTGCGATAAATTTCGTCATAAATAGGTAATACCTGGCCCCCCGGATAACCGAAAATAACTTCAACGCCTTCAGCAGCCAATGCTTTAAGCAAAATTTGCGCTCCCGTCAGTTCTTCCGGTTGAGCAGTGTTGATGGGGTTTTTGCTAGTCATTAAATATCGCCCCCGTATTAGCAGAAGTCACTTGTCGTGCATACCTAGCTAAATAACCTTTCGTTATTTTGGGTTGAGGAACATGCCACGCTTTCTTTCTTTTAGCCAGTTCTTCTTCTGGAACTAGTAAATCTAAAGTGTTTTCAGGGATATTGATCCTGATTCTATCCCCTTCTTCCACTAAAGCAATAGGACCACCTTCTGCCGCTTCCGGGGAAACATGTCCAATGGATGCTCCTCTAGTTGCCCCTGAAAAACGGCCATCTGTAATTAATGCTACTGATTCTCCTAAACCCATACCGCTTACGGCAGCAGTCGGAGTCAACATTTCCCGCATTCCCGGGCCCCCTTTTGGCCCCTCGTAGCGAATAACAATTACATCACCCGGCTTAATTTTTAAGCCCATAATTGCATCTACTGCTGCCTCTTCTGATTCAAAAACTCTGGCCGGCCCTTCATGGACCAACATTTTGGGATCAACTGCTCCTTTTTTCACTACAGCACCTTTTGGAGCAAGGCTTCCCCATAAAATGGCCAAACCGCCATCCTTGCTGTAAGGCTCGGAAACAGGACGGATAATATTATGATCTAAAACTTTTACGCCTTGTAAATTTTCAGCAATAGTTGCACCTGTTACAGTCAACTGAGTAAGATCAAGTAAATCCAACTTAGTTAGTTCCGCCATTACAGCTGCAACGCCGCCAGCCTCATGGAGATCTTCGATAAAATGATCTCCAGCAGGACTCAATTTACAAATCTGGGGTGTTACCTTAGAAGCATCGTTAAAATCTTCAAAGGTAATTTTAACGCCAGCAGCATGAGCAATCGCAGGTAGATGTAAAGCTGTATTAGTGGAACAACCTAAAGACATATCCACAGTTATGGCATTTTTAAAAGCACTTTCCGTCATAATATCTAAAGGCCGAATATTTTTTTCTAAAAGCTTCATAACTTGCATGCCTGCTTGTTTAGCAAGTCTAATTCTCGCAGCAGAAACTGCAGGAATTGTTCCATTTCCAGATAAGCCCATTCCAATAACTTCTGTTAAGCAATTCATGGAGTTTGCTGTAAACATTCCAGAACAAGAACCGCAGCCTGGGCAAGCATTTTCTTCTAATTCCTTTAGTTCTTCCTCAGTCATTTTCCCTGCTCCAAAAACACCTACTGCCTCAAACATATTGCTTAAGCTAATTCTTTGGTCTTTAAGTTTACCAGCCATCATGGGCCCGCCGCTAACAAAAATAGCAGGCAGGTTTAATCTGGCACAAGCCATTAACATTCCCGGCACAACTTTATCGCAGTTGGGAATAAACACTAAGGCATCAAAAGCATGAGCTGTAGCCATAATCTCTACAGAATCAGCAATTAACTCTCGGCTAGCCAAGGAATATTTCATACCCGTATGATTCATGGCAATACCATCACAAACAGCTATAGATGGGAATTCAATGGGAGTACCCCCAGCCATTCTCACACCTGCTTTTACAGCTTCTGCAATTTGATCTAGATGTAAATGTCCTGGTACAATTTCGTTTTGAGCATTAACAATACCAATCATTGGCCTGTTAATTTCTTCATCTGTTAAACCTAAAGCTTTAAATAAGGAACGGTGAGGAGCTTTTTCAACACCTTGCTTCATTTGCAAACTTCGCATTTTATCCTCTCCTGACAGTCATTAAAATTACTCAAAAATTACTGGGCCGTCGACTTTAACTAATTCACGATAATCTTTAATTAACTCAATTGTAATTTCACCAGGTTCACCATTGCCAATTTTTCGACCATCAACGGAAACAACAGGTATTGCTTCGGCAGCAGTTCCCGTTAGGAAACACTCATCAGCATTATAAACATCATGTCTGGTGAACAGCTTTTCTTGAACTTCAATACCTCTTTTACGTGCTAACTCTATAACTGCATTTCTAGTTATACCTTCTAAAAGTCCAATAAAGGAAGGAGGCGTAATTAATACTCCATTTTTGACAATAAAAATATTATCGCCTGTTGCTTCGGCTACATAGCCTTCATTATTCAAAAGCAATCCTTCAGCTGCATTAGCTAAGTTTGCTTCCATTTTAGCCATAATATTATTTAAATAGTTTAATGATTTGATTTTGGGATTAACACCTTCCGGCGGATTCCGTCTAGTTGCAACAGTCACGATGCTCATTCCTTTTTGGTAAAGCTCCTCAGGGTACATCTTAATTCCTGCCGCTATACAAATCACAGAAGCGTGTTCGCATTTACGAGGGTCTAAACCTAAGTCCCCTTTACCCCTGGTAACTACCAAACGAATATAGGCATCTTTTAAATTATTTTTACGGAGAGTTTTTAACACAACTTCGCACATTTCCGCCCTAGTCATCCCTATTTCTAAATTAATCGTTTGAGCAGACTCATAAAGCCGGTCAATATGCTCTGCTAATCTAAAAACCCTATTATGATAAGCTCTGATTCCTTCAAAAACCCCATCGCCATATAACAAGCCATGATCAAATACAGATACGACAGCTTGCTCCTCCGGTACAAAATCGCCGTTTAAGTAAATAACTAATCCCATTTTGATTCCTCCTTATTATAAAAAAACCTCCCGCCTTGGCAAATTTTGCCAGGGGCGAGAGGAGTATTCCCGCGCTACCACCCTGATTGTCATTTGTAAAATGACTTCTCTCCAGCGTCAAACAACGCCTGTGTGCTAACGGACACTTCCGGCTTTACTTACTAGACTTTCAGCAAAACTGCTCAGGGAGGGATACCAACAACTTTTTTCGGTACCGCATTTCAGCAAACAGCGGCTCTCTGTAACCATAAACAAAGTCTTGACTTGTCTCCCGTCATGGCATTTCCTGGTGTGGGACTTAAATTATCTGTCCCAAAATGTCATATTTATTTTAAATATTAGTATAAGACTCACTAATATAACTGTCAAGAAAAAAATTAAATATTACAATTTGCCCTTGGTTAATAAATTTTCTAGGTCTTCAACTGGGGCATCGACTACAATTGTATTGTTATATAATGCTTTAAGAACCGCTACACATTGCCCATCTGCATCTGTCGTAAAATCAATAATGCAAAAAGTAATATCGTTATTATAGGATTTTCTTGTGACTAGATCCCCTATTTTCATAGCTAACACCTCCTAGATTAGTTTATGTCTGTAACTAATCATAGGTGTCAAAAAAAGCACCCTCACAGGTGCTGGAAAAGAATATATTTAGACAGCTGAAAGCAGCTTGTAAGAAAAACTAATTCCCAACATATAGAGAGCAACTGTATCTAAGTGCAGGATAGCGGAACGGTCAAAAAGAATATTAAACATGGATTGTTCATTAGTGCTCCCGGGCCAGTGTGCTAAACCTAAAATAACTTTTGGTAAGGCCTTAACTATAAAGAATTTATTTCTTCCTTCTATTTCTTCAGCATTTAAAGCCAAGCAGGCCTTTTGGACACGTTCTTCGTCAGTGCCAAAATAGCGTACTAATGGTACTATTGCTTCTAAAACAAATGGATTATAATGATGTACTCCTGCAGGCAGATCTTTAAAAGACAACCAGCCTTGAGGACGCTCCAAAGCACATGCCCCCAGTAAATATTGCAGCAGCAGAGTTTTATCCCCTAATCCTAGCTCCCTTTGGCTATCCTTGGCAGTAATTTCTCCAGAAGGAAAGGCAATTTCGTATAGTTCATTAAAAAATTTAAGCTGAAAAACTTTTTTATTTTCATCGTATTGAGCGCCACTTAATTTAGCCATAGATTGCGGATTTTGTTCCGTTGCAAATTTAGCCACTGTTTCCTGCCAAGCCGGCAAATAGTTTCCGGGGTATTCCATTAACAACACCTACTTTTAATAAATAATTTGTTTTTCTTTTTGACCATTTTTTATCTGCATCAGTTCCGGTTCCGTAATAATGTCCTTGATTACAACTTGTGTTAAATGGGTAAGCTTCAATTCATAAGGTTCTTTGACGAGCCTATTTTCCTTAAAAAATACTCTGATCACAGGACGTATAGTAAGTTCTTTAGGTACATCTACCACAACTCCAATTTCGCCTGTATTTAGCTTAACAAAGGTTCCTACGGGATAAGGTGCTATTTGACTTAAAAACACTTTGACTAAATTATAATCATAAATAGTACCTCCCGTACCGGACAAAAATTCATAGGCTTCGTGAGGCAAAAAAGCTTTGCGATAAACTCTATCTGAAGTTAAAGCATCATAAACATCGGCAATACCTGTAATTTGCGAATATAGATGTATTTTCTTCCCTTTAAGTCCGTGAGGATAACCGCTGCCGTCAATCCTTTCATGGTGCTGTAAAGCAACTTTAGCGGCAAAAGAACTTATCTCAGATTGGTTTTCTAAGATATTATAGTCAAAAATAGTATGCATTTTAATTTTTTCCCGCTCTTGTTCATCTAATTTACCTGGTTTGTTGATTATTTCATTGGGTATTAGAGTTTTTCCTATATCATGGAGCAATGCACCCGTACCCAAATGAAAAAGCTGATTTTCGCTAAAATTTAAATTTATTCCCGTTAAAATTGACAAAACGCAAACATTTACTGAGTGGGCAAAAGTATAAGAATCTGCCGTACGAATATCAGTTAAGTTAACAACTAAATCTTCATTTTTCAACAAGTCACTAATTATATTTTTAATTGTATTAATTATTTTTTCTTGCCTTACTATTATTTTTTTCTCTTTAAAAATATTGTCCCGGATATTTACTACTAACTCTTTAACGCTACGTATTGCTTCCATTCTAGTGTTATCTGAAATAACATCGCAGACATCTAAATCAGGTGCTAAATCGTCATGAATATAAATAGCAGAAACATTAAAAAACTTCAATTGCTCAATGTATGACTTTTTTAAAACAATATCTGTATTTAACAAAACGTAACCATCACTGCTAATAACGGGCCGAGCTACTTTCATTCCTGGTTGTAAATAATCTATTCTTACTTTACGCACTGTCAAGCCCCTTTTTACAAAATCTTTATAAAATTTTAAAAAATTATTAGCAATAAATAAAACCATTTTAAATTACCGACAAATGTAGAATTAGCAAATTTTTACTCAACATAATACCTAAGAAAATGTTATCAAATTTATCCAATTTGTCAATAGATGGTTATAGAGAGGGGTCAATTAGTCTGTTTGCCAATTCAACTCCATAAATAAAGTTATCTGCCATTTGCTTTTTTTTGACAATATTTTTATTTTGCAAAAAAACCACCCCTTACCCATGGACAGTTTTTTGCAATTGATTTGGACAAAAAAGCCAGGTTATTATCCCTGGCTTTTAGAACTATAGTATTTAGTTAACAGATTGAACTTCTTTAACTTCAGGAACTTCTTTTTTGACTATACGTTCTATCCCTTGTTTTAAAGTCATTAAGGCCATTGGGCAGCTGCCGCAAGCACCTTGTAATTTTACCTTAACCACACCATCAGCCGTAACATCAATTAATTCAACATCTCCGCCATCGGCTTGTAAGTTTGGACGAATTTTATCAATGGCAGCTTGTACTTTTTCCTTCAACTTTTTCACCCTCCTTTAACAATTTCATTTATTATACCACAACATTGGTTGGTTATGTAACAAAAATTGGACAAACTAAGGCAGGTAAGTTTTTACTTAACAGCGAAGTATTTTTTAGCTTACAATTAGCTTATTACTTTTTACTTAATGGAAGGAAAAAAATGAGAGAGTTTAGTACTTTAAAGGACTTTTTTTGGGCTAACCGTTGGAATTATTTAGGAGGAATAATTTTTTTGATTGCTGTAGACTTTCTACAGCTGCTTCCTCCTAAAATTTTAGGGGCTTTTGCCGATTTATATCAGACTAAACAGTTAACTAAACAAGTTATATTAAAATATTTTTTGTTGCTGACTATAATTGCAATCCTAATTGCATTGCTGCGCTTTCTATGGCGATATTATATTCAACGCTCTTCTCGGGCTTTGGAAATGTATCTACGCAATAAATTGTATGCCCATTTGCAGTGCTTAGATGCTAAGTATTATGACCAGCATCGGATTGGGGATTTAATGGCTCATGCTACTAATGATATCAATGCCATCAAATCAACTTTCATGATTGGCCTAGTCATGATTATTGACGCAGTTGTCCTTACAACTGCCACTGTCTTGTTAATGTTCAAAACTATTGATTTACGCCTAGTTCTAGCTGCTTTAATGCCCTTGCCTTTTGTGGCTTTCTTAGCAGTTAGATTCAGCCACCTGCTGCACAACCGTTATCTAAAAGTCCAGGAGGCCTTTAGCAGTTTAACTGAACAAACTCAAGAATATATAGCCGGAATTCGGGTTATAAAATCTTTCGCTTTGGAAAATTCCGCTAGAGAACAATTCCAAATAATTAATCAGAACAATGCGCAGTCAAATTTAAACCTTGTAAGGCTATCAGCACTTCTCAGTCCATTAATCCAGTTCTTCGCCTCCTTAAGCTTTTTAATTGTTTTTGGCTATGGTGGTTATTTAATTCTACAACAGCAAATTAGCCTGGGGAGTTTTGTGGCAGCCAATGGCTATTTATCCATGCTAATTTGGCCTTTAACTGCTTTAGGCTGGGTGTTTAGCGTTATCCAGCGAGGTGTTGCTTCTATGGTTAGAATTAATCTCATTCTGCAAACGGAAACTTCAATTCAAGAAGCACCTGATGCCTTCGAAATTAAGGATACTAATGGCCAAATTACTTATCAAAATTTAGATTTTGCTTATGATGGTTATCCTAACCTAGTTTTAAAAAATATTAACCTGAAAATATTGCCTGGGCAAACAATTGGCATTGTAGGTAAAACAGGCAGCGGTAAAAGTACTTTAGTTAACCTGCTTTTGCGAATCTATGACCCTCCCAACAGTTCAATTTACCTAGATGGACAAGATGTTAAAAAAGTACTGTTGGATTCCTTGCGGAGCCAAATTGGCTATGTACCCCAAGATTCTTTTTTGTTTTCCACAACAATTGAAGAAAACATTCTTTTGGGCCAAATAGCTAAAGAGTCCTTTAGTTTGGAAGAACTCATTAGGATTTGTCATTTAGCTGATGATTTGGCGAGTTTGCCGGGTGGGGTAAAAACAGTTATTGGAGAAAGAGGAGTTACACTTTCTGGTGGTCAAAAGCAGCGGATAGCCTTAGCCAGAGCCTTAGTAAATAATCCTCCTGTCTTGATTTTAGATGATTCTTTATCGGCTGTTGATACTAGAACCGAAGAAATAATTTTACACAACCTAAAACAAATACGTTCTAATAAAACAACGCTGATGATTGCTCATCGTTTTTCTACCATTAAACACGCTGATCAAATTTTTCTTTTAGAGCAAGGTAAAATTGTGGAACAAGGTACCCATAAAGAATTAGTAAACAGAAAAGGTCTTTATTATCAAACCTACCGGAAGCAGCTGCTGGAAAAAGAATATTTAGCTAAATGTGAGGACAAATAAAATGCACCACTCTTTTCACCATGAAGAAGATTTAGGTAAAAAAGCAATTAATTTTAAAGTGTTTAAAAGGCTCCTTGCGTATGCCTCTCCCTTTTGGTTAGGGCTCAGCCTTTGTATTTTTCTGCTGTTCTTAATTACACTAGCAGACCTAGCTCGTCCTTACCTGCTTAAAATTGCCATTGACGAACATTTTGTGGGTCTTAGTTCCAATAATACTCAGGTAGTTTCGGACCATATCCAAGCACTATTTAAACTGGCAGCCATTTTTTTAGGCTTAATCATTGCCAGCTCACTGCTTAGCTATATTCAAGCGTACTTACTGCAATATATTGGGCAAAAAATTATCTTTACTATTCGCCAGAAGGTTTTTGAGCATTTATTAAGTCTGCCTATCCGCTTTTTTGATACGAATCCGGTTGGTAGACTGGTAACACGTGTTACTAACGACATTGAAAGTATAAACGAAATGTATTCCAGTGTTCTGGTTTACCTTTTTCAGGATATATTTCTAATTTTCGGTATTATGGCCGTAATGCTTAGTTTAAACCTTACCTTAAGCTGTATTTCCTTTGTGGGAATACCACTGATTGTGGGAGCTACACTTCTTTATCAGTTAAAGGCTAGCCGAGCTTTTCGCCAGGTTAGGGTAAAACTGGCTGCTGTTAATGCTTTTTTGCAGGAAAATTTAAGCGGCATGCGAATTATTCAAGTTTTCCGCCAGGAAAAGCAAAAAATGTCCCATTTTAAGCAGCTAAATATGGAGCTTTATACTGCTAGTATGCAAGAACTTGTTGCCTTTGCACTTTTCCGCCCAGCAATGGACTTAATTTATACCCTTGTCCTGGCCTTATTAATTTGGTATGGAGGCGGACAGGTGTTACAAAACCATTTATCTTTTGGTGTTCTTTACGCCTTCATTAATTATTTAGAACAATTTTTTAAACCTATTAATGACCTAACTGAAAAATATAGTATTTTTCAATCAGCACTGGCTTCAGCTGAAAGATTGTTCCTACTGCTAGATGAGGAAAATACCATTAAGGAAATAAAAGAACCTGTGGAGCTGCCTGATTTACAAGGAAAAATTGAGTTTGATCATGTCTGGTTTGCTTACCAAAATGAAGACTGGGTTTTGAAAGATGTTACTTTTACAATTAAACCGGGACAGACCTTTGCTTTAGTTGGAGCAACTGGTGCTGGAAAATCCTCAGTTATTAATTTACTAAACCGCTTTTATGATATTCAAAAAGGTGAAATTAGAATCGATGATATACCTGTACAAAATTTTAAATTGTCTTTTTTGCGCAGCAACATCGGGGTAGTCATGCAGGATGTTTTTCTGTTCACCGGCGATATTGCTCATAATATTAGGCTCGGAAATACTGCTATAACGGATAAACAAATCCGAGAAGCAGCCCGGTTTGTCCATGCAGATAGCTTTATAGAACAATTATCTAATCAATACGAGACAGAAGTCGTTGAAAGAGGTGCTACCCTTTCCACAGGGGAAAGGCAGCTTTTAGCTTTTGCCCGGGCCCTAGCTTTTAATCCCAAAATCCTGGTCTTAGATGAAGCAACAGCTCATATTGATACTGCTACTGAACAGTTAATTCAAGAAGCACTAAACAAGCTTACCTTTAACCGTACTACCTTAATCGTTGCCCATCGCCTTTCAACTATTCAAAGGGCCGATTGTATTTTAGTCATGCATAAAGGGGAAATAAAGGAAATGGGAACTCATCAGGAACTCCTATCCAAAGGGGGACTGTATTATCAACTTTACCAATTACAGTATAAAGATCAGCTTAGTTAAAGCCCACATAGTACAAAAATCTAAAAAGCCCCTCCTTTTTACTAGGAAGGGCTTACTATTTTTTAGTAATCTAGTGCTTGGTGTTTGGGCACTCCGTCCGATTTGTCAGTGGCCGGCAATTCACTAATTAAAGCTTCTGTAGTTAAGAGCAAGGAGGCAATACTTGCAGCGTTTTGTAAAGCACTTCTGGTAACTTTAGCTGGGTCAACAATACCTGCTTTAATCATATCAACGTATTCTTCAGTAGCAGCATTGAAGCCAATTCCTTTTTCAGCTTCTTTGATTTTACCTACAATAACTGATCCTTCTAAACCTGCGTTAAAAGCAATCTGACGCAAAGGCTCTTCTAGAGCCCGGCGAATTGTTTTGATACCTACCATTTCATCTCCATCAGCTTGTAATGCATCGAGAGCAGGTATAATATTAATATAAGTAGTACCACCGCCAGGAACAATTCCTTCTTCTACAGCAGCTCTAGTTGCAGCAAGAGCATCTTCTACTCTATGTTTCTTTTCTTTCATTTCTGTTTCGGTGGCTGCTCCAATTTTAATAACTGCAACACCGCCGGCTAGTTTAGCCAGGCGCTCTTGTAATTTTTCCCGGTCATATTCTGATTCTGTTTCTTCAACCTGATGTTTAAGTTGAGCTACTCTAGTTTTAATTTCTTCTGCTGATCCATATCCCTCAACAATAGTTGTTTTTTCTTTAGTGATTTTGACATTTTTAGCTCGACCAAGCATATCTAATTCAACGTTTTCTAGTTTAACGCCAATATCTTCGGAAATAAATGTACCGCCAGTTAAAATAGCAATATCTTCCATCATAGCTTTTCTACGGTCACCAAATGCAGGTGCTTTGACAGCAGCTACGTTGAAAGTACCGCGCAATTTATTTACCACTAAAGTAGCCAGTGCTTCACCATCAACATCTTCGGCAATAATCAATAGAGGTTTACCAGTTTTAACTACTTTTTCTAGTAAAGGCAGCATATCCTGAATAGCGGATATTTTCTTGCCATAGAGCAGAATATATGGTTCCTCCATATTAGTTTCCATTGTATCGGAGTTTGTTGCAAAATAAGGGGATATGTAGCCACGGTCGAATTCCATACCTTCTACTACTTCAACAGTTGTTGTCATTCCCTTAGATTCTTCCAAGGTGATAACTCCGTCACGGCCTACCTTTTCCATAGCTTCAGCAACCAATCCACCAATTTCTGTATCGTTAGCAGAAATTGATGCTACATGAGCAATACTTTCTTTGGTTTCAATAGGAATGCTTATTTTTTTAATTTCGTTTACAACAGCTTCAACTGCTTTATCAATTCCCTTTTTAAGAAAGATAGGGTTTGCACCTGCGGCTACGTTTTTCAATCCTTCTTTAACAATAGCCTGAGCTAATACAGTTGCAGTAGTTGTACCGTCACCTGCTACATCATTAGTTTTAGAAGCAACTTCTTTGCAAAGCTGAGCTCCCATGTTTTCATAGGGATCTGGCAATTCAATTTCTTTAGCTACAGTTACACCGTCTTTAGTAATTACAGGTGAACCAAATTTTCTTTCCAAAACAACATTACGGCCTTTAGGCCCTAAAGTAACTTTAACAGCATCGGCAACAGCGTTAACACCTCTTTCCAGTGCTTTTCTAGCTGTTTCATCAAATGCTAGTTGTTTTTTCTCAGCCATATGTGTTCCCTCCTACCTTCTATTTAACTGCCAAAATATCGCTTTCACGCAGAATTAAATATTCTTGTCCATCATACTTAATTTCTGTACCACCGAACTTACTAAAAATAACTCTATCACCTACTTTTACTTCCAAAGGCTGTTTAGAACCATTGTCTAAAACCTTACCGGTACCAACAGCGACTACATCACCTTCTTGTGGTTTTTCCTTGGCAGTATCAGGTAAAACAATCCCGCCTTGAGTTTTTTCTTCACCGGAAATAACTTTAACTATAACCCGGTCTGCTAATGGTTGTAACATCCTTTTCCCTCCTTATGCGTTTTTTAGCACTCACTATAGGACAGTGCTAACAACCACTTATATGATACAAAGTTAAAATGTAGTTTGTCAAGTTTTAAACAGTAAAACTTGTAAAATTTATCAAAAATAATAAAGCTCTTAGGCTTATTCTATAGGCTTAAGAGCTTTATTATCATTATGCTGGCATTCTTTTAATTTTCGTAAGCAAATCCTGTTAAGAATGCTTTCCTATTTATCTCCACAGTTTTGGCAGGAACTAAACCCTCTAAAGCATCTAACCAAATATTTTCTGTTAGACCTAAGGATTTGGCCAACACTCCTAATAGTACTACATTGACAACTTTGCTAGAGCCACAATTATCTGCTATCTCTAAAGCAGGAACAGTTATGGTTTTAGCAGAGGTATTTAAAGTAGCTATAATTTGAGGCGGGTATTCTGCTGCACCTGTAATGACAGGCATAGGGTCTATTTCCTGGCTGTTGACTATAATGGTTCCACCATCTCTTAAATAGGGCAGCCACCGCAGTGCTTCCAGCTTTTCAAAAGCTAAAATAATGTCGGCAGTACCTAAAGCAATTACAGGAGAGTAAACTTTTTCACCAAAGCGAACCTGAGTAACTACACTGCCCCCTCTTTGGGACATGCCATGAATCTCAGATACCTTTACCTCAGATGCTAAGTTTTGGGCAACTTGGCCTAAAACTTTACTTGCTAAAATGGTACCTTGTCCCCCGACCCCTACAATTAGAATATTAGTCACTTTGTTCATCTCGATACCTCCTGAATAGCTCCCATGTTACAAACCTGCTTACACTGGCCGCAGCCGTTGCATAAGGCACTATTCACAGCCGGCTGTTCTCCCTTAAATACTAAAGCAGGGCAGCCTAATTTACGGCATCTGCCGCAGGCCTTACATTTTGTTGCATCAACCTCCATCAAACCTTGGGGTCCTTGTCCTTTCAGGAGCACGCAGGGACGTTTAAAAATAATTACTGAAGGTTCTTCTGCAGCAGTCTCATCCTTCAATGCTTGTTCAACTGCTTTAAGATTATACGGGTCTACTATTTGTACTCTTTCTACTCCCAAAGCCCTAACTAAAGCTTCTAAGTTAACTTGTTTTGTTTTTTCTTTTTTAATAGTTAGACCTGTGCCCGGGTGTTCCTGGTGACCTGTCATAGCAGTTGTACTATTGTCTAAAATTAGAATTGTAGAAGTACCGCAATTATAAACTACATCTGCCAAGCCTGTAATCCCCGAATGAATAAAAGTTGAATCTCCAATTACAGCTACAAGGCCTCGGGCAAATTCTTTGCCCCGGGCTTTTTCCATACCTAAGGCGCTACTAATGCTGGCGCCCATACAAATGCAAGTATCCATAGCTGACAGAGGAGGAGCAGCTCCTAAGGTATAGCAGCCAATGTCCCCTGCAACTTTTAAGCCTAATTTATTAATTGCGTAATATACGCCACGGTGAGGACAGCCGGCACAAAGAACTGGCGGACGAACTGGAATGGAAGCTGCAGCACTAGCCGCTACTTGATTTTGGCCTTGAACTTGGTTAAACTTCTCAGCCAGGAGCTCCACATTAAATTCTCCGATTCCGGGGAATAACTCTTTGCCAATTACTTTTAGCCCCCATGCTTTAATTTGTTCTTCTAAAAATGGTTCCAATTCCTCAATGACATAACATTTTTCCACAGACTGTACAAAAGTTGTAATTAATTTTTGCGGCAAAGGATAAGTTATGCCTAGTTTTAAAATAGAAGCATTAGGCAACACTTCTTTTACATATTGATAAACGATACCACTAGTGATAATACCTATTTTTTGATCGCCTTGTTCTATCCTATTTAAAGAACTACTTTCGCTAAATTCACTTAATTTTACTCTACGCTCTTCAACAATAGGATGCCGTAAGCGTCCGTGAGCAGGCAGCATCACATATTTTTGCGGATTTTTTTCATAGTCCTTCAAAGGAAGATCTTTCCGCTCTTCCAGACTAACCAGAGACTGAGAATGGGCAACTCTGGTAGTCGTCCTAAACAAAACGGGAGTATCAAATTTTTCACTAATCTCATAGGCCTGAATTAACATATCTTTAGCTTCTTGGCTGTCGCTGGGCTCTAAAAGGGGAATTTGAGCAAATTTTGCATAAAAGCGATTGTCCTGCTCATTTTGCGAACTATGCATGCCTGGATCATCGGCGGAAACTAAAACTAGACCGCCGTTGACACCAGTATAAGCAAAAGTTAAAAGAGGGTCAGCCGCCACATTCACACCTACGTGTTTCATAGCTACCAATGTTCTGGCTCCAGCAATGGAAGCTCCGGCTCCGACCTCCAAAGCTACTTTTTCGTTTGGTGACCACTCAGCATATATTTCCGGGTAAGAAGCAATGTTTTCTAAAATTTCGGTGCTAGGGGTCCCGGGGTAAGCAGCAGCAACTCTAACTCCTGCTTCAAAAGCTCCCCTGGCTATTGCTTCGTTTCCTGTTAATAGCTTTTTCACTAAGCTCACTCCTAATTAATAATTACGTAAATCTAAAACTCTTTTAGCTTTTCCTTCAAAACGAGCTAAAGATTTGGGCTCTACTAATCGTACCTTTGCATTTAATGATAACACAGAAAAAAGTTTTTGGGTTATACGTTTTTCTAAAGCTTCTAATTCGTTAAAACGACCTGTAAACCAGTCATCAGCTACTTCTACCTTAATCTCCAGCTCGTCTAAATACCCTTTTCTCGTAACTACCAACTGATACTGAGGGGTAATTCCTTCCATTTGGATCAAGACACTTTCAATTTGAGTCGGAAATACATTAACTCCTTTAATGATCAACATATCATCAGTTCTGCCTTTAACCTTACTCATTCGTACTGAAGTACGTCCACAAGAGCATGGTTCAGGGTTTAAGACTGATAAATCTTTAGTTCTATACCGAATAAGGGGTAAACCCTCCTTAGTAATAGTGGTAAACACTAATTCGCCTAATTCGCCATAAGGCAATGTTTCTCCTGTTTCAGGATCAATTACTTCTACAATAAAATGATCTTCTGCAACATGCATACCTTGTTTGTATTGGCATTCACCAGCTACACCAGGCCCCATAATTTCGCTTAAACCATAATTATCTGTAGCTATAATATTCCAGCGGCTTTCTAATTCGGAACGCATTTCTTCAGTACTTCCCTCAGAACCAAAAAGCCCTAAGCGCAAAGGTAATTTTGCTGTATCAATACCCTTTTCCTGTGCAACCTCTGCCATATATAAGGCGTAAGAAGGTGTACTGATTAAAATAGTAGAGCCAAAATCTTGCATCAGCATTAACTGTTTTTCCGTATTGCCAACTGAGGTAGGTACCACAGCCGTACCAATTTTTTCAAAACCGTAGTGCAAACCAAAAGCCCCTGTAAATAAACCATAGCCAAAAGCTATTTGCGCAATATCTTCTGATGTTCCTCCTGCCTGAGTAATAACCCTGGCAACTAAATCGGACCATTTTTCTAGGTCATTTCTGGTATAACCAACTACCGTTGGTTTACCGGTAGTTCCTGAAGAGGCATGAATTCGAATTAAGTCTTTTTTAGGTACGGCAAGCAAACCAAAAGGGTAATTATCCCTTAAATCATTTTTAGTCGTAAAAGGCAGCTTTTGTAAGTCAGCTAAACTTTGAATGTCTTCCGGCTTAACACCAAGTGAATCAAAGGATTGTCGGTAAAAAGGAACCCTGTCATATACTCTTGAAACTGTTTCCTGCAGCCTTTTTAATTGCAGATCTTGCATTTCTTTACGACTCATACATTCTATTTCTTTATCCCAAATCATCTTTTATCAGTCCTTCCATTTCTTTTGGGCATGAAAAAAGCCCCTACAAATTGAAGGTGGCATTGCTAACGCAGCTCAATAATACTCGTCAAAAGTCTACCTGGCTGCACTTTTTATTCTACCACACTACTGTACTGCAAATTTTTTCTTCCTACTTTTCTGCATAAACCCACATACATCTACCGAGCTATATTTATATAAATTCTTCTACATGAATAACTATTTTCCTGCTTGTATTAATTTGCAGGATTTCCGTAAGTATTCTTATATAAAACACTGCTAAAAAGCTGCTAACCTTAATGCTAGCAGCTTTTTATTTAACATCTTTTTAAAATTCTGCGGACTTCCAAATATGTTTCTCAAGCCACTTTCGGCCTGCTGCAATACTCCTGGTGACAGCTTCCTCTGCAGGGCCTCCTGCCACATTGCGTTTTGCCACACACTCTGCTATGGCTATGGCTTGGTAGATATCATTCTCAAAAGCAGCCGAATATGTTTGGTATTCAGCCAGAGTTAAATCTTCTAATACCTTATTTTCCTGTACGCATTTTAATACTAACTGACCAACAATAGCATGGGCTTCACGGAAAGGAACTCCCTTTTTAGCCAAATAATCGGCTACATCTGTGGCATTAGTGAAGCCGCTTTTTGCCCCTGCTGCCATCCGCTCCTGCCTAATATTCATTGTTTTAAGCATAGGAGTAAAAGTTAACAGGCATTTTTTAATTGTATCTACCGTATCAAATAGTGCTTCTTTATCCTCCTGCATGTCCTTATTATAGGCTAGAGGCAACCCTTTCATCATGGTCAATAAGGTTATAAGATTACCATATACACGTCCCGTTTTACCCCTAATCAGTTCTGCCACGTCAGGGTTCTTTTTCTGAGGCATAATGCTGGATCCTGTGCTATAAGCATCATCAAGTTCAACAAAACGAAATTCATCAGAGGACCACAGTATAATTTCCTCACATATCCTGCTAAAATGCATCATTAATAATGCAGCAGCAGAGGTAAACTCAATTTGATAGTCCCTGTCACTTACTCCATCTAAGCTATTGGCAGTTATCTCAGCAAAACCTAGTTCTTCGGCCACCATTTCCCTATCCAGGGGGAAAGTTGTGCCTGCCAAAGCTCCTGAGCCTAAGGGCATTACATCAGTTCTTTTGAAACAGTCCTGAAACCTTTCATAATCCCGCTGAAACATTTGAAAATAGGCCATGAGATGGTGAGCAAAGGTAATGGGTTGGGCTTTTTGCAAATGGGTGTAGCCTGGCATTACAGTAGCTAAATGCTGCTCTGCAATGTCTAGAATTACCTCTTGTAAATCAAGAAGCAATTTACAAGTATTTGCTATTTCCTCTTTGAGATACATTTTAGCATCTAGGGCCACTTGGTCATTCCGGCTTCTAGCTGTATGCAGTTTTTTGCCAACAGCACCGCAGCGTTCTGTAAGAAGCTTTTCAATATTCATGTGAATATCTTCTGCCCCTATTTCAAACTCTACTTTTCCCTTTTCAATATCTTCTAAAATTTCCTGTAACCCAGAAATAATTTTATTCATTTCTTCGGAATTTAAAACTCCAATTTTACCAAGCATTCTGGCGTGAGCAATGCTGCCTACAATATCTTGCTTATACAAACGTTGATCAAAAGAAATGGAAGAATGGAAATCTTCTACTAATCTATCTGTTTCCTTTTGGAAACGTCCACCCCATAATTTCATAATTTCACCTCAAATTAAGATGTTGAAAGCTAACAGCAGTATTGCTGTTAGCTCAGATTGTCAACAAACTCTTATAGCTAGCATGTATTATGGAGCGAGACTTGTTTCGCTCAGCCGTCGGCGGCTCTGCCGACGGTAACGGCGTGCGAGCTTGTCCAGAGCGAAATAATACATGCCAGCTTTATCTACAAAATTGAATTAACGCCAGTATTGCTGTTAGCTTACTACTCTAAAAAATGTTAACCCTTGTATCTCCTGCTCCAGGATGACTTCGCCAAGAACGCTGGTTCTGCTCAGAGCGTTCTAAGGCTTGTCAAAAGGAGCAGCTGCGACACAATAGGTTACTATTTTTTTTAGCTTCACATAATTTTCTTAGCTATTTTTCACTTTCCTTTCCATAAGCGCTTGGACTTTGAGCGGTAAGCCAAATAAGTTAATAAAGCCTTCAGCGTCTTTTTGATTATAAACTTGGTCTTCTCCAAAGGTAGCAAATTCTTCGCTATAGAGGGAGTAAGGAGATTTACTGCCGGCAACGGTACAGCTGCCTTTATACAATTTCATTCTGACTGTGCCTGTTACATGTTCCTGGGTCACATCTACAAAAGCAGCTAAAGCCTTCCGTATGGTGGAATACCACATGCCATCGTAGACTAATTCAGCATATTTAGCAGCAATTAATTCTTTATAGTGCAGTGTCTGTCTATCTAAAGTTAAGTATTCCAATTCTTGGTGAGCTTTATAGAGCACGGTTCCACCAGGAGTTTCATATACTCCTCTGGACTTCATACCTACTAAACGATTTTCCACAATATCATCAATACCAACCCCATTTGCTCCAGCTAAATCATTTAACTTTGTTAAAAGCTCTATGGGCTGGTATGCTTGGCCATCTAATCTTACAGGAATACCTTGTTCAAAATCTATTTCAACATATGTAGGTTTGTCAGGAGCTTTTTCCGGAGGCGTGATCAGCATATAAAGATGGTTCTGCGGCTCATTCCAAGGATCCTCTAAATCTCCTCCTTCATGGCTTAAATGCCAAATATTCCGATCCATGCTGTAAGGGTGTTCTTTAGTTACCGGAACGGGAATACCCCTTTCTTTAGCATAATCAATAGCTTGGTCACGAGACTTAATATCCCAAATTCTCCAAGGAGCTATAATTTTTAAATCAGGATTTAAAGCTTTAATAGTTAACTCAAAACGCACTTGGTCGTTACCTTTGCCTGTAGCACCATGACAAATGGCCACTGCTCCTTCTTTTTCAGCAATTTCCACCAGCCTTTTGGCAATAACAGGACGGGCAAAAGAAGTGCCTAATAAGTATTTTCTTTCGTAAACTGCACCTGCTTTTAAAGTAGGCCAAACAAAATCTGTAATAAATTGTTCTTTTAAGTCTTCAATATATAATTTGCTGGCCCCAGATTTAAGAGCCTTTTCATGTAATGGTTCTAATTCCTCTCCCTGCCCTACATCAGCAGCGACAGCAATAACTTCGTAGCCATAGTTTTCTTTCAGCCAGGGAATAATTATTGAAGTATCCAAACCACCGGAATAAGCTAGTATAACTTTTTCCATTATTATCTACTCCTTTTTATTCTATCTATCAATATAATACCTTAGTTTCAAATAGAAAACAGTACCATTTAAATTGTAATTACCCAGATATTTTAAAGAATTACAGCAGCAATGCCAGAACAGCTTTTTGGGCATGAAGCCGGTTTTCCGCCTCATCAAAAATAACTGAATTTGGGCCTTCAAAGACTTCCTCTGTTATTTCCTCACCACGGTGGGCGGGTAAACAGTGCATAACGAGAACATCTTTTTTAGCCAGCTTCAATAAATCGCCATTAATTTGATAAGTGCCCAGAATTTTTTTCCTTTCCTCGAATTCCTCTTCTTGGCCCATGCTAGCCCATACATCTGTATATAAAACATCTGCATCCTGTGCTGCAGCTTTTAGATCACTAGTTACGGTAATGCTGCCTCCTGTCTTTTTAGCATCTTCTGTGGCTAAAGCAACTATCTCCTGATTAGGTTCATAACCTGGAGGAGAAGCAATAGTAACATGCATTCCTACTTTAGCTCCTCCAAACATCAAAGAGTGAGCTACATTATTACCATCTCCGATAAAAGCTAACTTTAAGCCCTTTAATTCTCCTTTATGTTCTTGAGCCGTCATTAAATCAGCTAAAACCTGACAAGGATGTAGCAAGTCAGTTAGTCCATTAATAATGGGAATGTCAGCGTATTTTGCTAATTCCAACACATCTTCATGGCTAAAGGTCCGAATCATAATACCGTCTAAATACCTAGATAAAGTCCGTGCTGTATCCCGAATAGGTTCTCCCCTGCCCATTTGTAGTTCGGAACCTGATAGAAATAAAGCAGAACCACCTAAGTGATACATGCCTGTTTCAAAAGAAACCCTGGTTCGGGTAGAGTTTTTCTGAAAAATCATTCCCAAGGTTTTCCCTTTTAAGAGTTCATGGGGTTCTCCCTGTTTCTTTTTTTTCTTCAGCCAATGGGCAAATTCTAAGATAAAATTGATTTCATCCGTATTATAATCATGTAAGGAAATTAAATCCCTGCCTTTTAAACTGCTGTTTAAATTTAAAACGCTCACCATTACCCCTCCTGAACTTCATTTAAGGACTGAGATAAAATCTCTACAGTCTGTTCCACCTCAGTCTTTTCGACGATTAGAGGCGGAAGAAACCGCAATACTGTTTGGTTGGTACAATTTATTAACAATCCCTTTTCCAAGCAACTGTTAACAATATCTCCTCCGGGAATAGTTAATTCTACACCTAGAATCAACCCTTCCCCTCTCACTTCCTGAATGAAAGAAAATTTTTGAGCTAATAACTCTAACTTGTTTTTAAAGTATGCCCCTGTTTCTTGAACCTTAGCTAAAAACTTCCCGTCAGCAATTATTTTAGTTGCTGCCAGTCCCGCTGCCATAGCCAAGGGATTTCCGCCAAAAGTAGAAGCATGGTCTCCGGGCTGAAAAGCAGCTGCTACTTTATCTTTGGCCAGCATTGCACCAATAGCAACGCCGCCGCCTAAAGCCTTAGCCAAAGTCATAATATCTGGTTCCACACCAAAATGCTCATAGGCAAATAATTTTCCTGTTCTACCCATGCCACATTGTACTTCGTCAAAAATTAATAAAATGCCTTTTTCTTGGCAAAGTTTCTTAACCTTATGCAGATAATCCCCTTGAGCGGCATACACGCCTCCCTCACCCTGAATGGGCTCCATCATAATAGCACAGGTATGTTCATTGACTAGTGCTGCTAAGCTGTCATAATCATTAAAAGGTACATACTTAAATCCTTCCGGCAACGGAGCAAACCCCTTATGAAATTTTTCTTGGGCCGTAGCTGTTAAAGTGGCCAGAGTGCGGCCATGGAAAGACTGCCGCATGGTGATAATCTCATATTTTTGTTCGCCGTAATGTAGTTTAGCAAATTTCCGAGCTAATTTGATTGCTGCCTCATTTGCTTCAGCTCCGCTATTGGCAAAAAAAACTTTATCCAGACAAGAGTTTTCTACTAGCAGTTGGGCTAATTGAACCTGAGGCTCAATCCAATACAGATTAGAACAATGGACCAGTTTGCCTGCTTGTTCCCTGATGGCTTCTGTTACCACAGGATGACAGTGGCCTAAGGCATTAACGGCTAAGCCAGCTACAAAATCTATGTATTCCTTGCCGTCTGCATCCCAAACTTTCGTACCTTTTCCTTCGACAAGAGCAAAGGGCAAACGACCATAAGTGTTCATGACATATTTTTGCCCTAACTCCAAAATACTTTGATTAGACATATTTACAACTCCTTTATCCCTTAACGACCATTGTGCCAATACCCTCATCAGTAAAAATTTCTAATAAAAGAGAATGTTCTACTCGGCCATCAATAATATGTGCTCTTTCTACTCCCTGATTTAAGGCTTGCACACAGCACTGTACTTTGGGAATCATTCCCCCCTGAATAGTACCTTCTTTGATTAGTCCAGGAACTTCTTCAATGTTTAACGAAGAAATAAGAGAATCTTTTTCCTCGTAATTTGTAAAAATACCCTCCACATCCGTTAATAAAACAAATTTATCCGCCTGAAGAGCGGAGGCAATAGAACCTGCTACATAGTCAGCATTAATGTTGTAGCTTTCCCCCTTTTCGCCAACTCCAATCGGGGCTATAACAGGTATATAGTCTTGGGAAATAAGGGATTTAATTATTTCCGGATTGATTTTTTCTACTTCTCCTACATATCCCAAATCGATAATTGCTTTTTGTCCGTTATCTCCAACTTCCTCCCCAAACTTTTGGTAGGCTTGGATAAGGTTAGCATCTTTCCCACAAAGCCCCACAGCTTTGCCGCCATAATGATTAATTCCAGCCACAATGTCCTTGTTAACTTTGCCCACTAGAACCATTTCCACCACTTCCATGGTTTCCGCATCTGTTACCCGCATTCCACTGACGAATTCGGATTTTTTCCCTAGCCTTTTTAACAAAGTATTAATTTCCGGGCCTCCCCCGTGTACAATAACCGGGTTCATGCCTACATATTTCATCAATATGACATCGTGGAGCAATGCTTTTTTTAATTTTTCATTAATCATAGCATGGCCGCCATATTTAATCACAACGGTTTTACCATAAAACTTTTTAATATAGGGCAAAGCTTCTACTAAAATTCCCGCTTTTTCAATATCCGTTAAAACCATATTTTTCTCCTAACTCCGGTAACTGCTGTTAATTTTTACATAATCATATGAAAAGTCACAGCCCCAGGCTGTTGCTTTATTTTCACCCTGCTTAAAATCTACGACAATGGTTATGTCCTTCTCCGTTAATATTTCCTTGGCTTTAGCTTCGTCAAACATTAAGCCTACGCCGTCTTGCGCCATTTGCTCTTCTCCTGCTGCGCTTTTAATAAGTATATCAACTTTATCCGGGTCAAATTTCGCACCTGAGTAACCAACAGCTGCAATTACCCGGCCCCAATTAGCATCTTCGCCAAATAGTGCTGTTTTAACTAAATTGGAACTGCATACTGCTCTTGCCGCTAGACAGGCATCCGCTTCAGATTGGGCATGACAAACTTCAACAGTAACGAATTTAGTTGCACCCTCCCCATCGCGAGCGATTTTTTGGGCTAAATCCATACAAATATAATTTAAGGCTTCATAAAAATCCTGATACCCAGGATCTTTTTTTGTTTTTAGTACAGTGTTTTCGGCTAACCCGTTAGCTAAAACTAGAACCATATCGTTAGTACTGGTATCACCATCAACTGTAATCATATTAAAAGTCTTTTTAACTATCTCACCTAAAGTCTCTTGCAGCAGCTTTTTCTCAATGGCTGCATCAGTTGTAATAAAAGAGAGCATAGTGGCCATATTGGGGTGAATCATTCCAGAGCCTTTGGCCATACCTCCAATGGTAACCTTCCGATCTCCAATGGAAAATTGAAAGCCGGCTTCCTTGGCAAAGGTATCTGTAGTTAAAATAGCCTCGGCTGCTGCTTTCCCTCCCCGGACACTAAGAGCAGAACCAATTTTCTTAATACCTTCTTCTATTTTGTCCATTGGCATGGGATCTCCAATTACCCCTGTAGAAGCTACTAACACTTCTTCCTTGGCGCAGCCTAGGGTTTGGGCAGTTAAAACTGCCATTTTTTCCGCATCTTGCAGGCCTTTTTCACCGTTGCAGGCATTGGCATTTCCACTATTAATAATGATAGCTTTTGTGCTAAGGTTTTGCAGATGTTTCTGATTAACCAACAAGGGAGCTGCTTTAATTTGGTTAGTAGTAAAAACCCCCGCAGCGACAGCCGGAACACTACAAAAAATAAGTGCTAAGTCTTTATTTGCTTTTTTTAAACCGGCGTGAATACCTGCAGCCATAAAGCCGTTGACTGCTGCTACCCCGCCTGGAACTTGAGTATACTCCTGCATATTTATCACCTTCCACTTGAGAAATTACGGAAATAAGCCTGGAATTTGTAAAGCAGTAGTTTCCGGGAAGCCAAATAGCAAATTCATATTTTGGACAGCTTGCCCAGAGGCTCCTTTAACTAAGTTATCTATTACAGACACAATAATCAAACGATTAGTTCTCGTATCTATGGTTAAATTCAGAAAACAATTATTAGAGCCGTAAACCCATTTGGTATGAGGCCACTGACCCTTAGGCAGTACATGTACAAAAGGTTCCTGAGCATAAAAAGTTTCATATATTTCTCTTACTTCTGTTTCATTTAATTTACTATTAAGTGTCGCATAAATTGTACTTAATATTCCTCTGGTCATAGGCATTAAATGAGGAGTAAAAGTTATGGTTACCTTATTGCCTGTTAGTTTACTTAATTCTTGTTCTATTTCCGGAGTATGCCTGTGTGTTGCTACTCCATAAGCATGAACACTTTCATTTACCTCTGCATAATGATTGCCTAAGCCGGTTTTGCGGCCAGCTCCGGAAACACCGGATTTAGAATCTATAATCAGTGTATCAGTGTTTACTAATTTCTTTTGTAATGCAGGTGCCAATGCTAAGATAATGCTAGTTGGATAGCAACCTGGATTGCCAATTATAGTGTTCTTTTTAATTTCTTCCCTATTTAATTCAGGCAATCCATAAACTGCTTTAGCTAGCAACTCACTGCCGCTGTGCTTAACTTTATACCAATTCTCATAAACATCAGACTGTCTAAAACGAAAGTCGGCACCTAAATCTATGATCTTTTTGCCTTGTCTTAATACTTCTTTAGCTACAGGTACGGCGTGACCGTGGGGTAAAGCTACAAAAACCACATCGCTATACTTTACAATTTCTTCAATATTATCTTCTGTACATTTTTTCTGAATATAACCTGTTATATTCGGATAAACAGCCGAAAAATCCTCCTCAACATAACTCTGGGAGGTTAAAGCTTCAAGTTCAACTTCTGGATGGTTAAGTAAAATTCTAACCAATTCAATACCAGTATAACCAGTAGCACCTATTATACTAGCCTTAATCATGGCTATGCACTCCTTTAATTATCAAGAACCAAATTGTGAATAAAAATAAAATTTCATTTTTATTAGTCTCGAAATAATAAGAACTATTTTTTGTAATTATACACATTAGTGCATAAAAATACAACAACAATTTCTTGTAATATTAAATAAGAAAGGGTCTAAACAAAAAAAATCTTTAGGGCTATCCCTAAAGATTAAAAAAGGTGCCTCTTCGGCGTAGAGGGGGTGCCTCCGAGGCAAATTGGTTCATGCTCTGCCTAGATAGAGCTTAACCTAATTGTCATTTTATCCATTATAGCAACTCTTTATGCGCTGTGGTAATTTAAAGCTTACATATTCTCGGTGACTTTATATTATTATTTAATTTTTTGGCCATACTATTTTTATAAGAATAGCAGAGGGAGGCCAAAACAATGCCAGAAATAATTCATGATGGAACTAATCCCACAGAGCGGGAAGAAATTGCAGAACTTGATTTGCCTTTGGTAGCGCAGATTTTAGGAAAAAACCCTCGTGAAATCCAGCCCAGTAAAAAAGAAAGCTGGCTATTGTAGCAGTTATTTTTAAGATAGCTACTAAAGGCAAGACAATTGGTCATTTAAAAGGGAGCAAAAAATAACCAATTATCTTGCTTTATAATAGCTAAATTTTAAGTGCAGCTAAATTATTAGCTTACTGACTCCTACTCTTTTGTCCCAACCGCAAGAGGGGCAGTACAGCAGATGAATACAAATATTTTCCCCCGAAGCATATGAATCATTAACTTCTTCGTAGGGACTGTAAGGCCCATAATAATTTTCTACCCTGCCTCCATCTTGTAAAGAATCGCCGCAAGCAGGGCATTTTTTGGTAACTTGCTCCAATCCATTGCAGAGGGGACAAGTTAAAATGGACTCCAAAGACATTCTTAATAATCCTCGTCGGAATAATCTACTACTGTACAAGTTTCAGAAGTGCATTTGAAACCACAAACTGGGCACTTATCGTCTTGTACACCGGAAAACATATACCCACATTTCCCGCATTTAAAACCTTTTTGCGCATTATCCGCCCGTGTAATCTCCATTAGATCACTTCCTAGCAATAATTTTTTAAATCTAAATCAGTTATAATGTTTCCTAAGTAAAACTATTTTATTGACACTTTTCTTTAAGAATATTTAGCAATTTAGGCAAAAAGCGGACTAATAAGCAAGGGCTATTTATAACAAAATAAAGATAAGCCTACAAAAGGAGGTTATCTAATGCCAGTTTGTGAAAAATGCGGCCGCAAAGTTGAAAGTCAAGATGATATTTACGAAGTGCGCAACATGGGAATGTGTGAAGAATGCGCTATGAGGGTAGAAAGAAATCCAGAGGCTTGTGGCTATTGGCCAAGTCCGAGCTATGATGACTTCGCCAAGAACGCTGGTTCCGCAAAGAGTTTGACTTCCGGCGGCACGCGCTGACGTGGCGTCCTGCTGCTCCAGCGCTCTCGCAGCGCGAACTTGTCCAGAGCAAAATAATACATGCTAGCTTCTGCAAAAATAAAAGCACTGCAGATGCAGTGCTTTTATCCTGTTATTTTAATATTTCTCTTTTTATTATAGGGATGAAATACTTGTTCCAACATTTCTTGTCTTTGGTTAAAAAGCACTGTTGCAGAATGCAAAAAATCATGTTTGAGATAAAAGCGCAAATCAAAAAATTTGACTAGATATCCTTTACTACCCTCTTTAGAAAGTACATATAAATGGGGAGTAAATTCCCTAAACATTTTTCCAATTTTACTATCCAGAGCCTTCTTAATTAATAAATTTGTTGTCTGCTCTTTGGGCAGCTCCCTCTTCACAACCAGCTTTGATGTAAAAGAATTAAACTCTGTAAAGATAATTTGCTGATTAGTTTCAACCAAACAATCCCAGCACCAAAATTTTATTAAAGAAGGCATAACTGTTATTTTTTCTACCTCCGGATATTTACGCTGCAATAATTTGTTGACCCTGGTTGCCACAATATAGCGGATTAGGAGATACCCGCCAAAGGCTGCCAAGCCAAAAACAGAGCTATATCCTGCTTTTTGGAAAAAAGTCATGGTGACTAAAATAATTAACACTATAGGATCAACAGCATTAATTAAGTTGACAGTCCACATTTTGTTGCTAAAAGGCCAAAAAATTTTCGACCCATAAGAATTTAAAATATCTAGTACTCCGTGGGATAAAGTCCCCAAAAATGTCCAAAGCAGAATGGCCGAAAAATGCAAAGAAGGATTTATTAAATAAATGAAAATCGATATACCCACGCTAAGCAAAAAAATACCAGGAAGAGAATGAGAAAAACCACGATGATGTTTGAGATAGGTTATATCTCCTTTTAATTGATACAAAATGTCCAAATCAGGTGCCATTGCACCAAGACTAGCACCTAGGTACACTGGATTAGTTAGGCTAAAAGGAATTCCGGAAAAACCTCCAATCCCTAACCCAACAAGAGCGTGTGTAATAGGATCCATGCTTCCACCTCGGTTTTATTGAATACTATACATTATAGCATACTTTCTCAGAGTGTTACGGTTTTATTTATAGTTGATTATTCCAATTGCTGCAGAGTTTTAGCCTTTTTGTCGATGGTCATAATATATGCTAGAATAGCTGCCACAGCTTCATAAAGTTCTGGAGGAATTTCTTGGTTTAATTCTAAGCCAATTAAAACCCTAGCCACGTCAGGTTCTGTATAAATTGGCACTCCTAATTCTCGGGCTTTATTAATTATTTTATCTGCTATTTCTCCATAGCCTTTAGCTACGACTTTAGGAGCACTATCTTGTTGGGGATCGAAACTAATAGCAGCTGCCACTTTACGTTCTTTTTTGTCGCGCATAAAAACTCCTTACACCTGATAATCCACTTCGTTATAAATGGTATCTTTTTTTTCGATTAGTTCGAGAAAAGTCTGAGCTTGCCCTAAGCGATAGGCAACTTGCTCTATTTTATACCCTAATCCTTGTAAAACTTTTTTTAAGTCTTGAGCATTTTCTTGGAACAACTGCTGCCCTTCCATTGTTTCCGTTTGGACCAGTATATTTAGTTCCTGACCATAGCGGCTTAGGCGCAGCCACAGTTCCCCTAAGTTTTGAGTGTAACAATGAATAACCATAGTTCCAAAGGATATTGGCTGGCGCTGTTTTTTCCCTTCGTCGGACCACAGGTAAATTTCACCCCGCTGCTGTTCATTCTGCCACCATAAACAATTTAAACCATAGTAAGTAGGTACTGCAGTCTGACTATCATTAATTAACTTTAAGGCATTAGCTGCATCTGCCGGTTCAGCATCACCCAATAAAAAATTAACTACAGTTTGAATGGGATCTTTATTGTTGGCCAAGGTAGTTGTTTCCGCCCAAGATCTAGTCATGAGAAAAGCTTCTATTTTTTCAGGAGGCATACCCTTTGTTTCCCCGGCAATCTGCTCTATAAGTTCTTTTTTCAAAGGAAGCTGCAAGTGCATAAAGTTTTGAATTATTTTCAAATTAGTTTCTGTTGGTTGCAAACCACATGCTCTGGCTACCACTTCTAGCTTTACTTGCAACTCCATTTGTTTAGAATCTATTTGATTAAAAACCTGTTTTGGGTCAACCGGTCTAGCATCAATTGGTCTAAATGCAATCGAATCTTGATCTATGTTTTGAGCCTGACCCGAAGAATCGGCAACCATGCGCTTACTCTGTCTAAATGCAATCGAATCTTGATCTATGTTTTGAGCAACTGCAGGCGCATCCACTAGTTTTAACTCAACTGTTTCTTTAGTTATTTTATCTAATTGTAAAAATATAGTCTTCCCTGCTTCTAAGGCTGCCTCTCCCTGGACAGGAATTTTTAGTCCATTAATGTTTAAAACTAAATTAGTACCATCTTTACTTTCCACTACTGCTCTAAAGATCTGCCCTAGCTGTAAATTTAATGAATTGGTCAACACACGTCCTAGAGGCAATAAAGAACTTAAGTTAATGTTCATTTATTCACCTTTTTCTTCCACAGCCTCTGCCACTTCTTCCCAAGCTATATATAAGTTATTTAATTTCTCTTCAACTTCCTGGTATTCTTGCTGCAGCTCTAGCATTGCATCTGGCTGGGTGTAAATTTCACTGTCTCCTAATTTCTGAGTTATCTCTTCTAATGCTTGTTCAAGTTCAGATATTTCCTCTTCCAACTTTTTCAACTGTACTTCAGGCTTTGGATTTTTTCTTACCTTTGTCTCTTTTGTCTTAACTTTTTGTTTTTCTGGCTGTGCTTCTTGAACTGCCGGAGTAAGAGACTTTTTCCAATGGTAATACTCATAATCTCCCGGATATTCCAATAAAGTACCTTGCTCTAACTCGATTATTTTATCGGCTAAACGGTTTAAAAAATAACGGTCGTGAGAAACAAATAACAAAGTTCCTGGGAAATCAGCCAAAGCATCTTCTAAACTCTGCCTAGTATAAACATCTAAATGGTTTGTTGGTTCGTCTAGAATTAAAAAGTTAGCTCCTTGTAAGAAAAGTTCTGCCAGCATCAAGCGGCTTTCCTCTCCGCCGCTTAGGCTGCTTATTTCCTTAAAGATATCATCACCCTTAAATTGAAAACGAGCTAACAAATCCCTGGCGGCTTGGTCAGTTAAAAGACTGTTTTGGAGGATTTGTTCTAAAACTGTCCCTTGGCTATTGAGACTCTCATGTTCCTGAGCAAAATAGCCTATTTTCACACCGCTGCCAAGGTAAACTGTTCCCCGGCAAGTTTCCTGGCTTAAAATGGCCTTGAGCAGTGTACTTTTTCCGCTTCCATTGGGACCAATAAAACCTACTCTTTCTCCTCTTCGCAGTTTAAAATTTAATTTTTCAATTAGTATTTTCCCCGGGTACCCGATGCTGGCATTTTTAAAAATCAGTACGTCCTCTCCAGAGGCATAGCTTTGCTGAAAAGAAAAGGATAAAGATTTCTGCTGACTTGGTTTTGTTTTTTGGCCCAATTTAGACAGCTGTTTCTCCCTCCCTTTAGCCTGTCGAGCGTTAACCCCTGCTTTATTTCGGCGAATGTATTCTTCCAGTCTTTTAATTTTTTCCTGCTCTTTGGCATATTCTTTACTTTGGGCCGCCGTTATTATAGCCTTTTGCAGCATAAAATCTGAATAATTGCCGGGATAAGTATTGATAGCTTCATCTTCCAGTTCAAAAATTTTGGTTGCCACCGAGTCTAGGAAATACCTATCGTGAGAAACAACTAGTACAGATGCTTTATAAGATTTAAGGAAATTTTCCAGCCACTCTACAGCTTGTAAATCCAGAAAATTGGTAGGCTCATCTAAAAGAAGCAGTTCCGGCTGGCGCAAAAGTTGCCTAGCTAAGTAGAGCCTAGTCTTTTGCCCACCGCTGAAAGTATCCATACTGCGTTCCAACTCTGCTTCCATAAACCCTAAACCAAAAAGAACTTCTTTGATTTTGCTTTCAAAGGAGTAGCCTCCATTAGCTTCATACTGGTTGATAGCTGTTGTATAGCTTTTCATAACTCGTGCTAATTCAAGTTCATTACTATATATTTCTTCTTGCGCCATTTTAGATGTCAAATTTTTCAGTTTCACTCTCAATCCTAATAAATCTCGATATTCATCCAACATAAATTCCCATAAAGAAAGGTCTAAGGATTCTTCTTCCATACTTTGGGCTAAATAACTGATACGTACATTTTTATCGGCCATAATACTGCCTGCATCATAATCTTCCAGTCCCATGATGCAGCGGAGCAAAGTTGACTTACCTGCCCCGTTTACTCCAACTAAAGCAGCTTTTTCCCCAAAGTCTAATTGAAAGGAAACACCATGAAAAATCGTCTTTTCTCCAAAACTTTTGGTTAAATTCTTTACTTGTAGTACCGCCATTGTTTGCCTCTCTTTTTGCTAAATTATATTAATTATATTATACATAAAGCTGGAATTTAAAAAAAGCTGAGTCATTCTTAACATAACTCAGCTTTCATCCTTTACACTTCGAGTAGGAGCTGAATAATTATTTTATTCAGCGTCCTCTCATACCACCGTACGTATCGTTCGGTATACGGCGGTTCATATGCTTATATGTAGTTCGTGTTCCTCAGACCAGAGCTTTGCCGCCGGCTTCCTTCAGATTCCACCTCACGATGGACACCTTGTCTGAGGCTAACGGTTGGCACTATCAACCCCCGTATCGGACTTTCACCGACAAGCAAGGGCCCATGCCGGGCGCACCAACTAAAAAATCCCAGACTAAAAGTCTGGGACTTTCTGAATTTTTTCTTCTGTCCAAAAACTTAAAGGGCCCCAGATATGCCTGCTGAACTAAAGGTAGACATTTCTCTAAGAACTTTAAGGCTGGCATCAATAATATTCATTGCTAAGGCTCCTCCAGTTCCTTCGCCTAAGCGCATATTTAGAGTTAAGATAGGCGGAACACCTAGATAATCTAGTAAAACTTTATGTCCAGGTTCAACGGAAAGGTGGGAGCCAATCATATATTCCTTAGCTAGAGGCGCTAACTCCGCGGCAATAATTGCAGATGCTCCGGAAATAAAGCCATCTATAACCACTGGGATCCTATTAGCAGCACAAGCTAAGATGACTCCTGTCATTCCTGCAATTTCTAAACCTCCAACTTTTACTAAAACTTCTAGAGGCTTAGCAGGATCTGGCTTATTAACTTCCAAGGCTTTTTCAATGGCAGCGATTTTCACCTTCATCCGCTCATCATCATTGCCTGTTCCCCGACCTACAACATCTTTTACAGGGAGCTTGCTATAAGTTGCCACAATGGCGGTGCTGGGGGAAGTATTACCAATTCCCATTTCACCAATTCCAATAATACCAGCGCCCTCTTTGATAGTTTCTTCAGCAACATCAATCCCCACTTCAATGGCTTTCACAGCCTCCTCCATAGTCATAGCAGGACCTGCAGCCATATTTTTAGTTCCATAGGCCACTTTACGTTTAATAATTCCAGGTACATCAGGCAAGTCCGTAGCAACTCCTATATCTACTACTTTTAACTGGATATTTTCATGACGAGTTAAAACGTTCATGCAAGCTCCGCCATTAACGAAGTTTAACACCATTTGGGGAGTAACTTCTTGGGGATAAGGAGCTACACCTTCTTTAACAATCCCGTGGTCTCCTGCCATTAAAATAGCAGCTTTTTTAGGCAGCTCTGGTACAACCTGTCCTGTAATTCCTGCTATTTTTTTCGCAATTTCCTCCATTACACCTAAACTACCTATTGGCTTTGTTAAATCATCTAACCTTGTTTGGGTCTGTTCCATTACATCTTCATTTAAAGGTTTAATTTTTTGTAATGTGCTTTCTAAATTACTCAATTTTGTGTCCTCCTTTTATCTTAGGTAACATTAAGTACATTAAAATTAGGCAAAAATAAAAATCCTCAGCTTAAATAATTAAGCCGAGGACTTTACCATCATCCTGGGAAATACTTCTAGGCAGGTCTCCTTGGCTTATAGTTCACTGCTCCCTCACCTTCCCAAAAAGTTAATACTTTTTAGTGGTTTTTCAAGGTTGCTCCTTATTTACAGTGGCGGGACCGCTCCGGATTTACACCTGATTCCCTATTCTCCCCTAAGGGCACCTAAAAGCACTTATGTACATTTTTACTTGCTCTAATGTTAGAATAGATTTTAAAATAGTATTCTACACTTCTTTTTAAATTTCCTGCTTATAAAACCTAAAAGTTTAAATGATGCACCGGACTGAGTTAAATTTTAAATTTTACATAAAAGGTTGTTCCTTTACGGCTAGTATCAAAGGTAATTATTGCCTTATGCCTTTTAGCAATGCTATAGCACACTGCCAAACCTAAACCAGGACCTTGTGATTTCGTTGTTACAAAAGGAGTACCAATCATATCAATTAAAGCAGCGTCTATGCCGTGGCCTTGATCTGCAATAACCAGAAATACTGCGTCTTTTTCCTCATATGTCTTAATTGTAAGTAAGCCACCTTCATCCATGGCCTCTAAACCATTACTGGCCATATTAATAATTAGTTGTGTAATTTCACTTTCATCCAGAGATAACTCGGAAACAGAGTTGGTTAGAAGTTCTATCCTTTTGCCACTGTCATTAGCTTTGGCGTTAAGCAATGGCCAAACAGTATATAAAATTTTATTAATACTGACATTTTTTTTATTAACTATTTTGTTAATAGCTAATTTTAAATATTCTGTAATAATGGAATTTGCTTTGTCTAATTCAGAAATCATTAAATCAAAATATTTTTTATAGTCTAAAAATTTATTTTTACTACTCAGCAACTGCAAAAAACCTCGCACAGTAGTCAGAGGATTACGAATTTCATGGCCAATAGCAGCAGCCATCTGTCCCACTAAATTAAGTCTATCTAGGCGTAATGCTTCTTTTTCTTTTTGCCATCGAGTTGTAATTTCACGGATAATAAATAATGCATAATTTTTCCCGTTTACTTCTATTTTGCTAATAATAAGCAGACCCTTGCTATTTTCGCGGCCTCTAATTCTAAGATCAACTTCCATATCCCAAGGATAATCCTGTTGTTTAAACAATTCTTTTATCTGTTCATAAATTTGTTGGTTTATCAGCCAAGGAGGAGTTTTTTTCAATAATTCAGCTTCACTTAATCCCGTTAACTTTAAAAATGCTTCGTTAAAATCAATATATCTTTCTGCATTTAAATCTACTACGCACATGGCAGACCGGTATCTTTTGAAAACATGATATAGTATTTTCTGACAATTTTGCCTATCTGCTTCTTCTTCATAGTATATTTCTTCATCTTTTCCAAGCATATTCATGCCAAATCACCATCTTTTTTCTTTTTTAGAAATAATTAGGCAAAAATTAGTGCATATCCTTCAGATAATTTGTCATTTTTTGTCATAATTTACCAAGAGCTAAGAAATTTACCGGGAAAAAATGTTAACTTAGAAATAGCTTAACACGCTTGAAAAACCTACCAGATAATAGTAACATTAATAGCAAGATTCGTTATAAGTTTAGCTAATAATTTATCTAAGGTGATTCTATGCAGAAAAAAGAAATAAAAAAGCAAATGCTGCCTGTAACATTTGTTAGCTTAATCCCAGCTGTATTTATTGGCTACTTTATGGGCTACGCTTTAGGTTGTTTTTACCTTATTTCTTCCCTAGTGGGCTATGGCTTTGGCTTTGATGAAGGTAAAAAAGCAACAAAAGCAAAAGGCATTTGAAATCGAGTAGGAGCTGAATAATTAATTAATTCAGCGTCCTCTCACACCACCGTACGTACCGTTCGGTATACGGCGGTTCAATAGAATTAATGTACTTGTGAATACCTTTCGTTTATCGACTGAAGACCTATTTTTCTTAGGAATTCGTTGGTTA